>JBAXFO010000722.1:0-3034 GCA_037139885.1 Planctomycetota bacterium | reverse complement strand
GGGAAGGGCTGCGCCGACAGTGACGATCTGCTCACCGAGCGCCAGTTTCGAGGGATTTTCAAAGTCGCGGCACAGACCGACTTGCCGTGAATGGCCTTACTCTTCGTGGTGAATTCATCGTACTTATTGCTGAAAAGTTAGTCCACAATTTCAATCGGCAAGACCGTTCTCGGGCGCAATCGCACCAGGGCGCCACCCCACGAGTAGCCCACGCCAAAACCGACGAACATCGCCGTTAATTCGCGCCTCCGATTGATGTCGGCTACGGCGTGACAGGCCGTAAGTGCCGGCGACGCGCCGCTGGTGTTGCCATAGGCGCGGATCGACAGTGGACATTTTTCGGGCGGCAGTTTCATCCGTTTAATGAGATGATCGATGATAAACTTGTTCGCTTGATGGAAGAAAAAGTAATCTACCTCGTCCGCCGTGCGGCCCGAGTTTTCCAGCGTTCGTTGGACAATGCCTGGAACCTCGCGGAGCGTGAAGGTGAAGATTTCTGAACCGTTCATATAGACGTTTTCTGGATAGGGAATGGCCCGCAGGTTCTCGGGCGCGCCGGCCCTGAAATCCTCTATCGTGGGATAGCGGCTCTGTCCGACCGGTACGATCAAGTTGGCCCAGCCCGAGCCATCGGTGCCCAAATCGATCGCCAAGAGATCCGTCTCGGCGTCGTTCTCGAGCAAGGTGGCCGTGACCGCTGCGCCGAACAATGGCACCGTCGCTTTGTCGTCGGGATGCGCATGGCGGGGAATATCATCGCCGTTCAACAGCAAGATTCGTTTACAGAAACCGCCGGCCAATAGACCACCGCAAATCGCCAAACCGTAGGGATATCCGGCGCACCCCTGATTGACATCGAACGCCAGCGACCTCTTGGACATTCCCAGTCTCGCCTGCAACAGGCAGGCCGACGCGGGGGCAACGTAGTCCGGCGTTTGCGTCACCAAGACCACGCCGTCAACATCTTCCGGCGTGAGACCGGCATGCAATAACAGACGCCGGCCCGCCTCTTCGGCCAGGTCCACGGTCGTTTGCCCGGGCGCTGGGAGATGTACCTCCTCGACGCCCGTCAGATCGGCGATTCGCCGAGCATCGGCTTGGCCAAAACGGGCGGCAAGCTCTTCGACGGTACGAACTCGCCGCGGGACAACCGTCAGTATTCCACCAATATGTATTCCCATCGCGAATGCCTCGGGTTAAGAATCCTGCGACGCGGGGCAGTCTACGCCCTTGCCGCCATGCCAACGCATCAAGGCGGCAGCCCACGAGTATCCCACGCCAAAACCCACTAACAGGATCCGAGCACCTTGTCGCGGGGGGCGTTCAAGCGACATACGCCGCAACGCAATGGGGATCGTCGACGAGGTCGTGTTACCGCAGTCGCTCATCGCATAGACAAACTTTTCTTCGGGAATCTGCATCTTTTTCCGCAGATGTTCCAGCATGAACTTGTTGGCCTGATGAAAGACGAACAGATCCACCTCGTCTAACGAAACGCCGGCCTTCTGCAACAGCCGTCCCACGCAGTCGGGAACTGTTCGCAGCGTGAAAGTGAATATCTCTGGCCCGTTCATGTACAAGGCGGTTGGATCGTGAACGTCCTCCGAGGGGGTCGTGCCATGGGCCGAAGGTGGCTTGTAGGCTGCGTGTCGAGCGCCGCCGCGACGAAAGATCAGGTTTTCCGCGCCGCTGCCGTCGCTGCCAAAGACGAATGGCCCGATCCATGCACCGCCCTCGTCCGAGGTGTTTGCTTCAACACGCACCAGCGTGGCCGAGGCGGCGTCGCCGAAAATTGTCCGCACGTTGAAATCCCGAGGATCCATGAACTTGCTGTAGGTTTCGCAGGTCAACAGGAGTACGTTGCGCGCCTGGCCCGTTTCGATCAGTCCCTTGGCGGCCGAGAGGCCATAGACGTAGCCCGAGCAACCGAGATTCATGTCCCAGGCCCCGGCGTCGGTCGAGATGCCAAGCCGCTGTTGGACCAGGCAGGCCGTGGTGGGCAAAAGGTAATCGGGCGATTGGGTACAGAGCAGGACGAAGTCGATGTCCGCGGCCGTGCATGATCCCCCGTGGAAAAGCTTGCGTCCCGCTTCCACGGCCATGTCGGAGGCCCACTGGGACTCTCCGGCGAGATGACGGCTTTCGATGCCAGTCTTTACCCGAATCTTCTCCGCGGTCCACCCGGGGAATTCCTTAACCAATTCCTCGTTGGAAAGCGTTTTCGCGGGTAGATAATACTCAATGGCTCGGACGGCTGCAAACAATCTAACATGCTCCTTGGGTGATTTTCGCGACTACGCCTACCCGGTTTTCAGTCGGCGGAGAACCCACCATCCACAACGATGTGGGTTCCCGTAATCCACCTTGCAGTATCGGCTACAAGAAACGCCACGGCGTTGGCGACATCGTCCGGTTGGCCGATGCCCATCGGGTGCGCGTCCAAAGTACGATGTAGTTGTTCCGGCGTACGGATCTGCTGCTCGATTGAAGTCATGATGGTCTCGCAATATCCCGGAAGCACGGCATTCACGCGGATTCGGTCCTTCACCAGTTCCAGAGCGGCAGAACGCACAAGACCAAGAATTGCCGCTTTCGATGTGCAATAGGCATGCATGCCCGGGGCGCCGACAATCCCCAAGGCAGAGCTAATGAACACAAACGAGCAACCGCCTGTAGCAACGGCGCCTCGTTTAGTCAGACCGCGGAGAAGTTGGGCACCAGCCACGACGTTTGTACGGAAGAGACTCTCGAAGTCCTGTGTCCGGCAAACGCGCAAGGGCTTGATCTGCACAATACCGGCTGAATGCACCACTCCTGAGAACGGCGAGAATCGTTTGGCCAGATCCGTCACAAGATCGGCGATTTTGTCGGCCTCGTTCAGATCGAAGCTGAGGTATTCGTGACCCGATCCTTTCAGCAGACCGATCGCCTCTTGAAGCCGTGCTTCGTTGCGGCCGATCAGAAAGACTCTTGCCCCGAGCCGTGACAAGAGGATGGCCGTTGCGCGGCCAAGCCCGGACGAAGCACCGGTGAC
>JBAXFO010000721.1:0-3041 GCA_037139885.1 Planctomycetota bacterium | reverse complement strand
CGTCTTCGGTGAAATGGGGCGCACGCCGAAAATCAATCACTGGGGCGGCCGCGACCACTGGGGCGATCTGCTGTTCGCGCTGTTGGCGGGCGGAGGTGTCCCAGGCGGCACGGTGATCGGTTCCAGCGACGCGCACGGCGCCAGGCCCCTGACTTCTCCGGTCCAACCCGCCGAATTCGCCGCCACGCTTTACCGCCTCCTCGGCATCGACACCATTCTCGATCCACGAATTCGGCCCTTCATCGGCAGCGGAGTCGCGATAGCGGAGCTGGTGCGGTAAACGCGAACAAGAGGTGAGGTATGAATCGTCTGACCATAGCGATATCGATCGTGTTGGCCATGACCAATGCCGTGTCCGCTCAAGCCCAGGAGCGAGACAAACCCGCCAAGCTGCTCCTGGCCTTCGCTTCGACGCGCGAACGCTCGAATCCGCCCTATGCGTCGATTTATTTTTATCAACATGATGGCGTCTCGCAGGGCAAGATGCTTGAATCGATCGACACCATCTCCAAAGGAGACTCCAACTCGCGTGCCGACATGCATCCGTCCTTGAGCCGCGACGGACGCTACTGCGCGTTCGCATCGCAGATCGGCGCGGCCAACGGCGGGCAGGTGGAGATTTGGGACCGCAAAGAGAAGAAGCTTCTCGAACTGAAGGGCCTGCACGGCCTGCTCAAGACGCATCAGATGGGGGCGACGCAATCGGCCGACGGAAAGCTGCTCGCTTTCGCCGCCTGGGCCTGGCCCGGAGCGAGCTTTCGCTGGAACGTCCTGCTCTACGACACGGCCGCCAAGCAGGTCGTCACGCTACCGAAGCTCAATCACGAGGCGTTCGATCAGCGCATGCCGGCCCTGTCCGCCGATGGCCGATGGCTAGCGTATGCGTCCAATGCGCCGAAGGGTGTTGGGCTGACCGACATCTATGTGTACGATCTGAAGGAGAAGGCGGTCGTCGCGTTGCCGGAGATGAACTCCAAGAGTGCCGACATCCAGCCATCGCTATCCGGCGACGGCCGATTGATGGCGTTCGTGTCGGATCGCCCCGGCGGCGAGGGGAATCGCGACATCTATCTGTACGATCTTGTGGCCAAAAAGTTGCTGCCTCTTCCCGGCGTCAACTCGTCAGCCGCCGAGCAGTCGCCGTCTTTGAGCACCGACGGCCGTTATCTTGTGTTTGTCTCGGAGCGATTGAGTGGCAGTGGGGGGCGAGACATTTACCTGTACGACCGCGTCGCCCAAAAACTACTGCCGACACCAGGCTTGAACTCGAAACAAGACGACTTTGACCCGTGTGTGATCGATGCGCCGTAATAGCTCTTGACCATGGAGTGCGGCGGCTGGACTCGGGGGCGGCAATGCAGAAAGCGAACCGTTCCGATTACGTCGTGGAAAGGACCAAGGACAATGAACAAACTTTTATCGCGTCGCACGGTGTTGCATGGCATCGGGGCCGGGCTCGCCCTTCCCTGGCTGGAGGCGATGAGGCCGCTTGAGTCGTGGGTTCATGCCAACGACCGAACGCCAGCCGCTCCCAATCGGCTGGTCTGGCTCTATGTGCCCAACGGCATGGCGATGCCGAACTGGACGCCGCCGGAGGAAGGGCCGCTTCGAGAGCTGCCGCCGATTCTCCAGGAAGTGCGGGAATTCGCGGGTGACATCAACGTCCTCACGGGGCTGTCGGCTCGGGCGGCGAACGGTGGGTCTGGCGCCCATGCTCGCGCCATGGCGGCGTTTTTGACTGGGGTTACTCCGCTCAAGACCGAGGGCGCGAACTACCGGGCCGGCGTCAGCGCCGACCAGGTGGCGGCGGCGCGGGTCGGCGATCAGACTCGTCTGGCCTCGCTGGAAGTCGGCACCGAAGAGAACACTGGCTTTTGCGATTTCGGCTACAATTGCGTCTACAAGGGAACGATGTCGTGGCGGTCGGCCACCCAGCCCATGATCAAGGAAGTACGCCCGCGGTTGGTCTTCGAGCGATTGTTCGCCGGCAACGACGCCAATCGCGTCCAGCGGAATGCGTTGCGCCGGAGCGTTCTCGACTATGTGCGCGAAGACTCCAACGCCCTCGCTCAGCAACTCGGAGCCGACGACCGCCGTCGCATGGACGAATACCTGTCGGCCATTCGCGAGATCGAACGGCGGATCGAGCGTGCCGCAAGCTTCCCCGCTGTGCCAAGACCCGACCTGGCGATTCAAGCAGGAATCCCTCGCGACTACCAGGAGCATTGCCGACTGATGTGCGACCTGATTGTGCTGGCGTTCCAATCGGACATTACGCGCATCTGCACCTTCGCGCTGGCGAATGAATTGAGCGATCTATCGTATCCGGCAGACGGCATCCGGGAAGGGCACCACGGCATCACTCACCAAGGCGAGCGAGGATATCCGCAGCTCACGCTGGTCAACCGCCTGCACCTTCGCCAAATGGCTTATCTTCTTGGCCGATTGAAATCGGTGCGGGAGGGTTCTGGCACGCTCCTGGATCGCTGCCTGATGGCCTACGGCAGCGCCTTGAGCGATGGAGGGGCGCACTCGAACTCCAACCTGCCGATCCTGCTGGCGGGCAGCGCGGGCGGCACGGTCAGAACGGGTCGTCATATTCGTTACGCCAACGACACGCCCCTCAACAACCTGTGGCTGTCGATGCTCGAACGCGTCGATGTCCGTGTCCCGTTCGTTGGCGACAGCACCGGGAGTCTGCGAGGTTTGTAATTCCACCCCCAAATATCCACTATTTGAGAATTTCCATGCGTAAAACTTCTTGCACGTGTTCCATTGTCGTGAGCCTCGTTTGTGCCATGAACGTCCACGCCGCTCCTGCAACCGGACGAGCGATCGAGGTGATCGACGGGGACACGCTCAAAATCGTCGGCGTCGATGACAGCGGCAAACCTTCCGGCAATCCAGCGGTCTTTGGCATCCGGGGCGTTGCGGTTCCGGGCCTCGATCAACCTTTCGGCAAACAAGCTCTCGATCGGGCCAAAGAACTCGTTGAGGGCAAGACTGTCATTTGGAACGGCCCTACGCCACGCGCATACAAG
>JBAXFO010000720.1:0-3045 GCA_037139885.1 Planctomycetota bacterium | reverse complement strand
GCCGCCGGCTGAATGGCGATCGCCGAGTCCAAAACGTGGTCGGCGGCCGCCATGTACGCCGTCAGGTTCACGTGCGAAATGTCGAGCGCATCGGCATTGTTATCAAAGCCGTAGGCAGAGCCATCCGGCGGCAGGAACTCCTTCAACGCGATGCCCGGCATCCCGAACAGGTCGCGCATCGTGTTCTCGTATTCGATACGCGTGAGGCGGCGGGTCGCCGTCCGCGGTCCACCGCCGAGTCGCGCGCGTTCCGCCGCAATCAGCGACGTCGCAAGTTCCCGCGTCACGGCCGTCCGCTCCGCCTCCGGCGGCCGCGGTTCGTTCTTGGGCGGCATCTCACCCGACGCGATGCGGTCGTGCACCTTCACCCAGGTCGCAGCTGTCGCGGCCGGCTTCAGGTCAAAAGCCAGCCCGGTGAGATCGAGCCCACCTTTCCGCGTGTCGCTATCGTGACACGTGAAGCAATGTTTCTCGAGGAACGCCTGCGGAGCGGCGGACGCCGGGCCGAACGAGGCGAGCAGGATGGCGGCACAAGTGAGGATTCGCATGGATACGATTGGGTGTCTTCGCTTCATCAGATCATCTCCAGGCCACGAAACGTGCCCTTACCGGTCGAAAACTCGCCAGTTTAGATCCCCAGCCGCTGCAGCATCGAGACGAATAGATTCGAGAGCGGGTAGTTGTTCACTTTGTCATTGGCCAGGTGCTGGCCGTGCCTGAAACCGCCGCCCGCCAGCAGCACCGGCAGATTCACGTTGGAATGGGAATTGGCGCTGCCCATGCAGGTGCCATAGAGCACCATCGTGCTGTCGAGCAACGACTGCCCCTTTTCCTTCGTCGCGGCCAGCGACTGCAGAAAGCTCCCGAGCGCCGCGAACTGCGCTTCCTCGTAGCCCTTCAGCTCCGCGAGCACACTCGGACGATTGCCATGGTGCGTGATGCCGTGGATCGGATACGTGTCGATGAAGAAGGAGACGGTTCGCGTCGAATCCGTCTCGAGCGCCAGCTTGATGACGTCGAAAAAAAGCCGCATCCACTGGTCAAACGCCTTCTGGTCCGAGATGTCCGTCGGGGCCTTGGCTTTCACCACCGGTTTCGGCTTCTGTTCCCAGCTTTCGGCAGTCTCGAGCCGCTGCTCGAGTTCTCGCACGGCCGTGAAATATTCGTCCACCCGTTGCCGGTCGTCCGGTGACAACTCTCGCGAAAGCCGCCGCGACTGAGCGCCGACGAAATCGAGCAGACTCCGCCCCTGCTTCATGTTTCGGATCGCCGATTCCACTTCCTCCGGCTTGCCCGCCGTGAAAAGCCTCTGGAACAGCTTATTGGGGCTGTTTTCCGCCGGAAGCTTCGCTCCCGTCCTCGTGTAGCTGAGCGACTGGCCACCGAAACTGTTGGCGATCACGAGCGACGGATAGCGCGTCTGATTGCCGATCCGCTCGGCAACGAATTGATCGAGCGAGATGCCGTTGCGAAAGCCGCCCCGAAGCGGGTGCGGCGTCCCGGTAAGGAAGCATTTCTCGGCCGCATGTCCGCCGTCCACACCCGGAAGGCTCGTCCCGGAGAACACCGTGAAAGCATCGCGGCTGGCGGCCAGCTTCTGGAGATACGGCGTCACTTCGTAGTCGCGGCCGGCCTTCTCCGGGAAAAAATATTGCGGCAGGATTCCCATGTTGGTTTGGATGCAAATCATCCGTCGCGGCGGGGCAGTCACTGATGCGGCCCCGAAGGCAGGCCGCATCGCTTCGAGAAACGGCAGGGCAAGAGAAACGCCCGCACCGCGAAGGAAGGTGCGGCGGTGGAGCGGGCGAGCTGCGGCACGAAAGGGACTCATGGCTTCTCCGGTGGGGCGTTGGCGGTCAGATGGTCACGGCTCGGCGTAGACGTCGATCTCGCCGTAGAACGTGTGATCGATGTCGCCATCATGGGGATCAATCGTGGAGTGAACATGGAAGAGCAGGAAGCGGTATCGGCCCAGCGAGCCGTTCTCATTGCTGATCGAGCAGGCTTGCTGGGGAGGGCGGTCGAGCGGAGCCACTACGTCGAAAAAGTTGTCGGTGTCGATCCGGGCGATGCGCTCCCAGCCGCTTTCTGCGGTTGGCCGCGCGACGTCCGGCGGCTCATCGCCCGCGAATCCCCATACGGTGTATTTCTGCGTGGCACGCACATGGTTTTCGCCGCGAAAAACACTCTCGTGCCAAGAGTAGGTGTTGATCTTAGAGATCGCGACCGGCGTGCGGAGATCGAAGAGAAAGCCTCCGAAGGCAGCCCTGCCCCTAAAAAAAACCGATTCGCTCGGCGCGTCGCCGTTTTTCTGGGCCCTTCCGTCTACTAGGCGGTCCGCTCCCCCGCTCGAAAAGGCCGGGCCGAACTTGGAAACCACCAACGGTCCACCGACCAGCGATACGTTCGCCAACCCCCGCGACGCATCGGCGTAATCCTCGGAGGACGGCGATTCGATCGTCGGGAAACGAAAGTCGGGAGTCCCTTCGCCGCGTTCGATCCGCACAGTCACCTGCGGGTGGCCCGGCTCGATCGTCATCAACTCGCCCTGCCGCAGGCGACTGCCGTTAGGTGACCCCGCCACTTGTACCAGGACCTCGCCGGAGGCCACGCCCACGCGGCATTGTCCGTCGGGATCCGCCTCCGTTGTGAAGACGGTTCCCAAATCCACGAACCGGGCAGTGCGGGTCTGAATGGTGAAGCCCTTCGATTCGGGAGTCGATGCGACGACCTGCACCCGTCCGAGTATCAGCTCGCCCTCGAGACCCGTTCGCGCGTCGAAGATGGCCGGGCCGACAAGGGTGATCACCGCTCCGCTCGTGAAATCGATTCGCACCGTCCCGGCGGAGAGTTCCAGCCGCTGACCGGCCACGATCGAATCACCGGCCTCGTGGCGCACGTCGGCGGCGACCCACTTGGCGGCATCGATCGAGCCGAATCTCGCGACGATGGCCGACGGCACCGGAGCACGCTCGATAGGCCCGCCACGGCGCATCTGCATGACAGCCAGGGAAATGATCATGATCGCCGCCAAGCAAACGAGCC
>JBAXFO010000719.1:0-3062 GCA_037139885.1 Planctomycetota bacterium | reverse complement strand
CTAAAACCCCTGCACCGTCCGACACGCACCGGTTCAAACGGCGATCGTTCGGGGCGTTTACTCCTTCACTGTGATTTTCGACGCCTCCGTCAACATAATCTGCGGCCTATCCTGGAACATCGACAATGTTCCGACCACGCGAACTGTCTTGCCCATGTAATGCGCCCGCAAATCTGCGATACCGCCCGCCTTGAGCGCATCGCCGACCTTCTTGTTGATCACGACCGTGATATTGAGGGGACTGTTACGGTCGGTCATCGTGTTCAAAAAGATGAGCGTGCCGTTCTTATTCATGCCGGTCGCGGGAATGCTCGTTTCCAGCGTGACTTCCTTATCGAGAAACGTCTTGAGGCGGTCGACATCGAACGGCTCCCCGTTGATGGTCGCGACCGACATGCTGACTCCCCCCTTGCTCTTCATCAAGCCCGGCTTGAGCAAACCGAGGCTGATCTTCTCTTGCGAGATGACGTCGCCCGCTTCATCGCGAACTTGCAGGCGAACGCTCGGATCGGCCTGACTCCAATCGATCAGGATCGAGCCGAAGTTGTTGCCGCTGAACATGGCCGCGACGCGATGGCGATTCGCCTCGGGAAACCGCCAACGTTTGAAGCCTTCGTTGAGACCGCTGCTGGTGAGGTCAAACAGCGGATAGCTGAGGCCCGCATCGATGACGGAAAGCTCGGCATGATGCCGGTCGCCGCTCAAAAGCACGACCCCCTCCGCCTTGGTTTCGAGCAGTAATTTGAACAGGCGTTCGCGTTCGTGCGGGAAGTTGGCCCACTTTTCCCAGTTGTGTTCCTGGCTCACCACCTGAATGCTCGACACGATCAACCGCAGCTTGGCCGGCTTTTTGAGTTCCTCTCCCAGCCACTTCCATTGCTCTTCGCCGAGGATCGTCGTGGTCTTGTCGAACGTCGCTTCGAACGGCCCTTCATTGGGGATGATCTTCGGTTTCTTCCGCAGCGGGCTGCGATGATAACGCGTATCGAGCAGAATCACCTGCACGCTCTTCTCGGGAGGGCCATAGGTATAAGACTGGTAGACTCCTTTTTGCGTCCGCAAGGCGCTGTTCTTGGCGAAGCCGAAGAAATCGAGAAACACTTGCTGCGATTCGTCCCGTTTGGGGTATTCCGCCCCGGCGTCGTTGGCGCCGTAATCGTGATCGTCCCACGTCGCGATCACCGGGCAGATCTTGAGCAGCTTCTGATAGCCTGGTTCGTCGCCGAGCTTCTTGTATTGGGCGCGCAGAACCTCCATGTCGACCGTGTCGCCGTAAATATTGTCGCCTGCGAAGATGAACAGATCGGGCTTCATTCCTATCACCGCGTCCCAGAAGGGCTGCGGTTTGTCTTGATGAACGCACGAGCCGAACACGATACGGCTACGAATGGCCGCGGGGTCGTCCGCCGCCAAACAAAGCAACGCACAGAACATCATAAAAACGCGAGACATGAGAACGCTCCCGGATCGATCGCTTGGAGACAAGATTCGGAACGGACTTCAAGGATTGGAGAGACGGATCCTTAAACGCCGCGAGATGTGGTGAGTATACCAATCGTCCCGAGACCCCGCCATTTGCCGGGCCCGGTTTCCTCGAATTCTTCTCGAATCCGCCACACCTTCCAAGTCCACGTCCAACCACCCCCGTTTGCGAGCGTCTGGCTTGCCCCAATCGCGCGTCGCCCGCCAAAGGACGCAGCTTGAAGCGGACCGCGTCTTCGGCTTGAACCCAAACGAACACCTGCCTACAATGCCGCGCTTCAACGACCACCCCCGCGGCAAGGAGGCTCGCGGTCCGCATGAATAACGAACTCGAACACGATGGCGGCATTCTCTCGAACGTACTCGTCGCGCTTGCGCGCTTTTGCGGTCGACATCCCCGCCTGGTCCT
This sequence comes from Planctomycetota bacterium, assembly GCA_037139885.1. Lineage (GTDB taxonomy): Bacteria > Planctomycetota > Planctomycetia > Gemmatales > Gemmataceae > JAIEPT01. The sequence goes on along the minus strand of JBAXFO010000719.1, from coordinate 1,171 downwards.
GGCGTTGATCCTGCTCAGTTGCGCGCTCGCCATCGGCTATACCTCGCTGCGCCTCGAGTATCACACGCACCGCAACGACCTCATCAGCAAGAATAAAGACTATTACCAGCGCTGGACCAAGTTCATCAAAGAGTTCGGCGACGACGAAGATCTCGTCGCCGTCGTCGAAGGAACGAGCCGCCCGGCGATGATCGCCGCCCTGGACGAAATCGCCCGCCGCGTGCAGGCCGACAGTTCGCTGTTCGATCGCCTCAATTATAAAGTCGACCTCCGGCCGCTACGCAATCGATCGCTGCTGTTTCTGCCCACCGATCAGCTCCGCAGCATTCAAGACCATCTCAAACACATGGCGATGCTGCTAGAGCCGCCGGTGATCGGCCTGCTCGATCCGCTCACGGGCTGGAAGCACCTGACGTTCTTCGAGCTCATGGACAAGTCGGCTCTCGTCAATGGCCCTTTCAACCTCGATCAAAACGCCTTTCCCGAAAAAGATCCCCTGCTCCGGCAGCTCGGCGTCCTCTGCAAAAACGTCCGCGTCTATCTCGACGACCCGGCCCAATACGAATCCCCCTGGCACAATTTCTTGCCCGGCGTCGCCAATCAAAAAGACCTGCTCGCCGAACCGTGGTACTTCTTCAGCAGCGACGGCTCGCTCGCCTTCCTCACGGTCCGGGCCGCCCGCGAACAAAGCGGCGGCTTCACCTTCGCTCAAAAAAGCATCGACCGCCTGCACGCGATCATCGCCGAAGTCGCAGGGCAATGTCCGGACGTGCGTCTCGGGCTAACGGGCATCCCCGTTCTCGAAAACGACGAAATGATCTCGACGCAAAACGATAGCACGCGCGCCTCATGGCTCGCCCTCATCGGCGTGGCCTTCCTTTATTTCGCCGTGTACCGCGGCCTGCGCTATCCCCTCATGACGGTCGCCGCCCTGCTCGTGGGCACGTGCTGGTCGCTCGGCTGGCTGACGCTCACGATTGGGCATTTGAACATCCTGTCGTCGGCCTTCGCCGTGATGCTCATCGGCATGGGGGATTACGGAGTTCTCTGGGTGACTCACTTCAGCCAGGAACGCGCCGCCGGCCACGACATCGACGCCGCCAACGAGATCACCGCCGCAAACGTCGGCCCCAGCGTGCTCACCGCGGCCCTGGCCACCGCGCTGGCGTTC
>JBAXFO010000718.1:0-3068 GCA_037139885.1 Planctomycetota bacterium | reverse complement strand
GCTGCGTCGGGCGGCGATTTTTGTGGCGCCGGTGGCGGTCACGCTCGCATTGAAGACTCCCAAGGCGATGGGGTCCGTGTTTGAAGTTCCTCCGTCTCAAGACTGAACGCCGCCGCGACGAAGTCTGCCACAAGCCTGAAACAGAAGCGAGGGACGATCCTTCGTTTGCCCTTCAGGCTTTCGTTTTTTTGGCTTACGGGCGTCAACGATATCGCGTCCTGGGCCACGGCCGAATCCAATGCCACTCCTCCTTCCACCCTTCGATCCTGATCTCGTTCGCACCATTGCAACTTTGCTCAGGCCGCGGGCGGTTGTGCCCGATGACTGTCTTCGCGATGTCAATCCCGAGGCGTTTGCGCGTCTTGCAGGGTACTGGAACGTCGCCCCGACTTTATGGTTGAGGCTGCGCGATTGCCCCCAAGCGCCGACGCTCGTCAGGGAGCAACTGCGCGAGGCGTTTTGGCAAAACGTCAGAGCCAACGCCGAGCGTCGAGCCGCGGCGAGTCAGCTGATATCTACGCTCAATGCACAGGGCGTCGTGCCGATGCTGCTCAAGGGCGCCTGCCAGTTGTTTGACCCGCCCGCCGGCCATGCGGGAACCCGGTTCATGGTGGATCTCGACGTGCTCGTGCCGCCCGGTCAGGATCGCATCAGTTTCGATATCTTGTGCGCGTTGGGATTCGTTCCCGAAGAAGGTTGCGACACCGATGCCAAACACCACTGGCCGGAGCTGACGCGGCCGGACGATGGTCTGGTCGTGGAGGTTCACAAAACGCCCTGGGCTGGGGGCGGAACTGCGGAAGCCGAAGCATTCTTCGCCGCCTCGCTTCCGATCGCGAATGTGGCCGGGAACGGTCGCCTACCATGCGCCGGCCATCGACTACTCCACAATGCGATCCATGCCTTTGACTGGACCGAAAGTTCGCCGTTCGGCCAGGCTGCGATTCAACATGCCTGCGACATCGACGCCGCGATCGGGTTGACCGATTTGCGGCAATTGCTCGACTTCGCGGAGTTGTGCTCCTTTCGAGGCAGCGATCTCGATTGGAATTGGATTCTGGCCGAGGCGGATCGTTTCGGTCACAAAGCCGATCTTCAGCAGTGGGGAGCGATGGCCCGCGAGTTATTTGGCGTGGAACTGCCCGACGAGGCGGCGACGTGGAATGTCGATCGGCCGGGCCGACGGTTTCGAGCCCGCTGTTACCGTGCCGCCAAGGCTGTTTTGCACACAATGGGACTTCTCGGACCGGCTCGCCGCTTGAAATCGCAATGGTTCAAGTGAGGGCCAGGGCCATATCCAGCGCCGGCTCGATTTGCCCGTCGCCAACGCTCATGTGGATATTGGGAAGGCGGCTCAGAATTCTGGCCGCGGCGGCGGCATCGACCAGGAATTTCGGAGAGTACGCTCGCAACTGGTCGAGAATGGATTGGCAGGCCCGGAACTGGTCGAGATCTCGGACTTCGACCCCAAGACCTTTATGGCGGGAGAGGTGAATGATTCGGGCCACCGGATAGCCGCGATCGACCGGGGCCAGGCCGTTCGTTCGACGCGGTTCGAGAGCGATGAATTCGCCATAGTGATGGGCTTGGACTGCGTATTGCGAGAGGCGCGGATCCGCTTCCTGGGTAGTCAGACGGCGTTTGAGCGGACGGGGCAGTCCATGCACGATGCCCGTTTGCAGATCGACGCGGACTTGATCGTCGCTGAGCACTTTGAGCCCGCGTCGATGCGCCGCAAAAGTCCACGACGATTTCCCCGAATAAGGCGGGCCCGAGACGAGAAGCGCCTGATCATTGACCACAAAGCCCGCGGCATGAAGCGTCGTGAACTCGCCGCGGCTGATCATGACATCGCTGACCGTCAGAAAGAGCCATGCTTTCAGCTCGTCGAGACTGGCAAACGTCCGCAGATCCCGGCCCTCGACGAGAACCTGGCGATCGTCGAGGACCGCCAGGACCGGAGCGTTCGCTCCCTCTTCGTGAGGTTCAATGTCAAGGCCGGTGAAATTCGTCAGCCACTCGAACCACACGCGCTCGGGCGCCGCGATCGGCAGCTGATAGCCGAGCCAGGACATTCGGCCGAACAAGCGGACCGTCATGAAAGAGCCCTCCACGACTGTTGGCAGCGCATCATCAGCTCGTCTCGGGAAAGACTTTGAGTCGATTCCGGGAAGCGCATCGCGGCGATGAGGTCGCGAATCGCCTTTGTTTCGCGGGCTGCGGTCGTCGAATCGGAAGGTGTCGCCGGGATTTCCGGCAGCGCCCGGCCCGCAAGGAGCTTGCTTTGATTGGCGAACACGCGAAAGAACCGCGGCCAGTTTCGCGGCGTGGGCGCCAGCGGATTTGGGGTGGGCTCCGAGAGCCAATCGCGAAGATTGGCGACGTTGAACTCAAGCTCCCTCGCAATATCCCCCCGAGCGATGCGCGACGTATTTCGCGAGTGAACGCGATACGTCAGTAACGGTTCGGCAATGAACGTCGGCTCGATGAACCGCGAGGCCCGGACGGCGAAATCCCAATCCTGGAGGATCTTGATTCGATCGTCGAAGCCGCCGACCGCGTCGAACAAGCTGCGACTCATGACGAAGTTGCTGGCGCTAATGGCGGCATTGGTGCGCAACAATGTAAAACCGGCCGTGGGCAGCGACATGCCCTGGCCGAGGAACGTGTGATACATTTCGTGCCAGTCGTCGAGTTCTTCGCGTCCCAGTTCGCTCAAGAAGTCGACGCCGCTGAACGCAAAGTACAGGCCGCCGCGCGGCGCGCCCTCGAGCATGCGCTCGAGCCTCTGCGGGGCGTACAGGTCGTCGGAATCCAAGAACGCAATGAAGTCAGTCGTCGCGGCTGCGGCGAGTTCGTTGCGGGTCGTCGAAATGCCGCGATTCTCCCGAGACTTCAGCGAGCAACGGATCGAGCCCGCATTCGCGAAGGCGCGCTCGATCGCCGGGAGCGAATCGTCGGTCGAACTGTCGTCGATGATGTGAACTTCCTGAGGCCGCAAGGTCTGCCGGAACACCAGGGCCTACGCATCAAATGTTACCTAGATTCGAATTCCCCTGGAGCACCTC
>JBAXFO010000717.1:0-3068 GCA_037139885.1 Planctomycetota bacterium | reverse complement strand
GGGCTGCTCCACCGGTTGCGGGACCGGTTCGACCGCGGCTCCGGATCTTCGCCCCTATTTCGCTCACCTTCGCGATCAGATGGAAATCAGCCAACGCACACCGCTGGCGTAGGCGCCCTTCGTCGCACGAACTACTCTTTTCCCCGGGGCAGCAAGCGTGTCGTCACGTCGCGGCGGAGGACGATCCCAACCGGGGCCGTCGTGCCGACGATTTCGACGGTCAGTTCGCCCTTCATTTCGAGCGTCAGAGTCTGGCTGAGCGCCAGGCCGCGGTCGTTGTCGAAGATGCACGACCAGTTGCCTCGTTCGAGCGAGAGGTTGCCGCCGACCACGCGAAAGAACTCGGCCGGGGGATCGGGGCGTTCAAACTTGCCCGTGAGGATGCCGTCGAGATGTTGATGGCCCGCTCGATCGGTCGACGCATGGTCGGCATTGAGCGTGACGAGAAAGCGGCCCAAGGGCGGCGTCGGCAGAGCCAGTCCTTCGAACTGCCAGCGCGCGCCGACCGTCACCGACTGCTTCGGCAACATGGCGAGCGTTTGCTGAATTTCGTAGCGGAGGGCGGCTTCGGGGATTTGCTGCTTGAGGGCCTTCGCAAGGTCGTCGCGTTTGTCGGCCATCTGGGCGAGGGCTTTGTCGTAGCCGCTCAGCGAGGTGATTTCGCCCGTCGACGTCACATTGACGGTGAAGACGGCCCCCTTCAGTTTTTCGAGGAACTTGTTTTCGAGTTTGGCGGGGGCGATGGCGTGCTGCACGGAGACCTGTTCGATCGTCACCTGCAATGTGGCCATGTCGTCTTTGGCTTGCAGCGTTTCGAAGCGGTAAACCCAGGTTGATTGCACGTCTTGCTTGAGGATCTGGCCCTTGATGTCGGTGGCTTGTTTGTCCTTGGCGATGCGTTCGTAGCGAACGACATCGCCGGCTTTGAACTTCCAGGCCAGCGCGGTTTGCGCGGTTGCAAGAGCGGGGCACAGTCCCAGGGCCATGACGACGAGAATTCCGCGCATGTCTCACCTCCTTGAATGGCTCGCGGAGAAATCTTGACTCCGCGCGATCGAAGCGCATTCTACCGCCGGGCCGCGGTCGGTGTCGAGAGAACCGCGGCCTTCATGGCGTCGACGATGCGTTCGAGCGACGATCGGGACGCTCGCCAGGGCGGCAGTGCGTAAAGCACATTGCCCAGAGGCCGCAGGAGCACGCCGCGCTCGAGGGCGGCCCTTCGCATGGTGCGGCCGACATCCGCGAGATAGCCGCCGGGCACGTCGAGTTCGATGGCCGCCATGATGCCGCGGATGCGCACCTCGCGAACGCCGGGCCAATCGGCGACTTCGGCGAGAGCCTGCTTCCAAAACGCTTCGATCGTTCGTGGGACATCGGGCAGGCAGGCGTGCGTGAGCGGCATGTTGGCGAGGGCGACGGCGCAGGCGAGGGGATGAGCCGTGAACGAGTGCCCGTGAAAAAAGGTCCGCTGGCGATCGGCGGTATCGAAGGCGGCGACGAGGCGCGGCGCGACGAGCGTGGCCGCGAGGGGGAGGATGCCGCCGGCGAGCGTCTTGGCGGAGGCGATGGCGTCGGGTTCGATGCCGGCGGCTTGATGAGCCCAGAACGTGCCCATCCGGCCCAGGCCGGTCATGACTTCGTCGGCGAGGAAGAGCACATCATGCCGCCGCGTCACCTCGAATAGTTCGCGGAGCGTTTGTTCGGTATGAAGCCGCATCCCCCCGGCCGCTTGCAAAAGCGGTTCGATCAACACGGCGGCGACATTCTTGCTGTTTCGCTTAAGGAAAACATCGAGCCGTTCGGGATCGAGCGGCAGGATCTCGGCCTTGCACAGGAGCGGTTCGAAGCGGCCGAAAAAGAGGGGGTCGCGGCTCAGAGCCATGGCGCCGAACGTGTCGCCGTGATAACTGTTTTCGAAGCCGACGAACGTGGTGCGCTCGGGTTGGCCGCAATGCTGCCAATATTGACAGGCGAGTTTCAGGGCGACCTCAACGGCGGTGCTGCCATTGTCGGAGTAAAAGACACGTCCTCCCTGCCAGGGCGCGGTGGCCAGAAGTTTCTCCGCGAGCAAGGCGCCCCAGGGATGCGTTGCGCCGGCAAAGAGGACATGGTCGATCGTTCGGCTCGCCTGCGCGAGCGCCTCCATGAGCGGAGGATAACGATGGCCGTGCTGCGTGGTCCACCATGACGAGATGCCGTCAATGATGCGGCGGCCATCCGCGAGATGCAAGAACTCCGCCTCGGCGCCGACGATCGGCAGCGGGTCGTCGGCGTCTTGCAGCGCGGTGTAGGGATGCCAGACGCAGCGCCGATCGATCGCCTGCCAATCGCTGGCGGACGCCGCATCCGCCTGATCCAGAACCGCGATCAACGAATCGAGGGCGTCGGCCTGTGCGTCCGCCGCCGAGCGCACGACTGCGGCAGTCCAGGGTGCGTTCGCGTCCCCTTGAAAATCGTTCGGCGACCGCAAGCCGATGGTGACGACGCCGCCGCGGTTGGCGATCTCTGCTTCGGCCCATTCATCGCGGGGACCGACCAGCACGACGGCTCGCGGTCGCAGTTGGACCGATTCGAGCGCACGCACCATGCCGAGACAGCGCCCCACCGCACCGACCGCCGACGAGGAGACGAGCACGCCCGCGCCGCCGAGAGCGCGAATGAGTTCGATTTGCAGTTCGTCGTCGTTGAGGGGGGAGAACGGTCCGCCAAACGTTTCGATCAACAGCCGCCCCGCCGGCCGCGCCGCCGCCAACGCCCGACTCGACGGCGCCGCCTTCCCCTCGGCCCGAGCCGCGACGGGGGGCGCCGCCGGCAACTTCAGTTGCACGGCGGGTCGGGCGATGCGAGCCTCGGGCGCCCGCCGCTGGATCGCCTCGAAATCCGAGGGCCCCGTCTCCACCGGCTTCCAGGCCGTGAAGCGGTCATGAAAGCGCGCCAGCAACAGACAGGCGACAGTGGTTTTGCCGGCATCCGTATCGACGCCGAGCAGCACGATGTTCGTCATAAGTTCTCAAAGCGCCCCGAGCGGTCCATGAAACGGCCACAAGTTTCAACCGTAATATTCCGTA
>JBAXFO010000716.1:0-3075 GCA_037139885.1 Planctomycetota bacterium | reverse complement strand
ATGTCGAACGCCGGCTCTTCATAAGAATGCACGGCACGAAAGGCCCGCACCGCCGCATCGAGCTTCGACTGCGGACAGACGACTTCCAGCCGCCACTCGCTGACCTCTTCGCGCCGCCCCTTCTGGCCCACGGTCGGGTTGCTGGCGTCGTCGCCGTGAAACGTGCCCGTGCCCGGCTGACGAAAACTGCACTCGCGATATTGACCGATATGACCCGCCCCGGCCGCGAACACGGCCTCGCTCACCTTGGCCAGATCCCCCTCGGGCACAAAAATCGCCAGCTTGACATTCGCATCGACCGTCAAGGAGCGCAAGGTTCGAACCGTGGACAGTCCCAGCCGGCGCGCGAGGAAATCGTTGATGCCGCCGGGAGCGTTGTCGAAGGCGGTGTGCGGCGAATAGATCGCCACTCCGGCCCGAATCAGCCCGAGCAACATCGCTCCCTCGCGGCTCGCCGTCGATAGGGTCTTGGTCGGCCGAAACAGCACGGGATGATGGCTGACGATGAGGCTCGCCCGTTCCCGGATGGCCTCGTCGGCCGTGGCGGCGGTCACGGTCAAACACGTCATCACGCGTTCGACGCCCTGGGACGCATCGCCGATTAATAAACCGACATTGTCCCACTCCGCCGCCAGCGTCAGCGGAAACCATTGTTCGAGAACACGGGAAACGTCGGCGATTGTGATCATTCGTCCTCCGTCACGGCAAGTTGGGTGAACCGGGTTAGTCTATCGGAGTCTTATTGAGGCTCCGAGAACCCGCCTTGGCAGAAGTCGCGGGTTCCGGGTAGAATCCCGGCGGATCGCTCGCCCGCGCGCTGCCTGCCGGCGGCTCCTCGAAAAGGATTTCCCCATGCCCCATCGCGTCCTCCTTGCGTTCGCTTTCGCCCTGTCGGCGTCCTGGGCCTTCGCGCAAAACGACGATACCGACCGCCCCAAGCTGTACGACGGCCCCGCCCTCACGCAGGTCCAGAAAGACCAACGCGAATCGCTGTACAAATTCTCCTACGGCCTTCTCTGCGAAAAAGAAGACCGCATGCTCGAAGCGATGACGGCGTTCGAAGAGGCGGCCCGGCTCGATCCAAAAGCCCCGGGCGTCTTTCGCGCTCAGGTGCCATTGCTGCTGATGCTCGACCGCCCGCGCGACGCCCTCACCACGATCCAGCGCGTCCTCGAACTCGACGACTCCGATCACGATAGCTGGTTCCTCGCCGCCCGCCTCCACAAAGGCCTCGGCGAATTGAAGGAATATCGCCATGCCCTCGAAAAGGGGCTGTCCCTGCCCGGACTGATCCGCGAGCAACCGCAGCTCGCCCAACAGCTCTATTTCGACCTCGGCCAATATCTCGAATCGACGGGCGCCCTCGCCGAAGCCGTGGTCAAATATGCCGAGTCGGCGAAGATCCTCGATCATCCCGACGCCATTCTCGATCACGGCCCGTTCCTGCGCGATTCCATCATCACGAAGTCGTCGGAAACGTACGAGAAGATCGGCGATCTCTATCGCAAGCTCAAGAACTACCCGGCCGCGGTGAAGGCGTATCAGACCGCCCAAATCCGTCAGCCCGACGGCGCGGGCCGCATCAATCTCAACCTCGCCCGCGTCTATCAAGAACAAAACGCCCCGGCCGAAGCCCTCGCCGCCGTCGACGCGTACTTGCGCCTCATGCCTCAGGGGACCGAAGCGTATCAACTCAAGATCGATCTCTTGACGCAGCTCAAACGCAGCAAAGAGATTCTGCCGTGGCTGGAGAAGACTTCCGTCGTCGATCGGCACAACGTCAATCTCAAGCTCATGCTCGCCCGGCAGTTCGCCGCCGAAAAGAAGATCGTCCAGGCCGACGACGTGTTTCAATCGCTTGCCGACGATTCGCCCAGCGACGATGTCTACCGCGGTTTGTTCCGTTTGCAACGTCCCGAAGCCGGGCGGTTCATTCTCAGTCAGTTCGACAAGGCGATTCGTCTCGCGAGCAAAAAGCCGCCGGAAGCGGGGAGCTTGCGGGCCGGCGAACAGGCCCGGGCGATGATCGCCGTGTTCCGCGAGGACGCGCCGATCGCGCGGCAATTGCTCGACGCCGCCCATCAACCCGATCAGGCCGAGAAGGATCTTTATTACGAGACTCGTTTCTTCCTCGCGATCCTGTCCGATAAGCACGGCCGGCTCGGTCAGGCGGAAGCGTTTTATCGCCGGGCTCTCGAAGCTCAGGGCCAGGTCAACGAGGCTCCGCTGTATGCCGGGCTGATGCGGATTCTGTGGAAAGCGCGGAAGTTCGAAGACATCGTCCGCGTTTGCGACGACGGCATCAAGAACGCGCAGTTCACAAACCCTCTCCTCTTTTACAACGACCTGGCCAAGGCGCACGCCCGGCTCGGCGATTTCCGCAAGGCCGAGGCTGCCGCTCAAAAAGCGATCGACACCGCCGGCGACCGCGACCGCCTCTTCGCGTTCCACCTCCAGATCCGCATTCTCACCCAGGCCGAGAAGTTCGCCGTCGCGGAGGCGGCCTGCAAAAAGTTCCTCGAAGAATCGACCGCTCCCGGCGATCGCCTCGAAGTGCGCTATCTCCTCTCCAACGTCTACTCCGCCTGGAAGAAGCTCGAACTCTGCGAGGCTCAGCTCCTGGAAGTCTTGAAAAACGACCCGACCAACGCCACCGCCAACAACGATCTCGGCTACATCTGGGCGGATCACAACAAGAACTTGAAGGAAGCCGAGGAGATGGTTCGCAAGGCGATCGAGCTCGATCGTCGGCAACGCAAGTTGGCCGCGGTCGAAGATCAGGATAACGCCGCCTATGTCGACAGCCTCGGCTGGGTGCTGTTCCGCCGCGGCGATTTCGACGGCGCGATGAAGGAGCTCGAACGAGCCGTGAGCCTCCCCGACGGCGACGATCCGACCTTGTGGGACCATCTCGGCGACGTCTATGCACGCATGGGCCGGCTCGTCAAAGCGCAGTCGGCGTATGAACGTTCGATCCAGCTATACGAAGAGGAACGCGCCCGGCCCAAAGACGAACGCTACCGCGATGTGCGTCGCAAACTCGATCAGGTGAAGACGCAAGTTCGGGCGAAGTGA
>JBAXFO010000715.1:0-3082 GCA_037139885.1 Planctomycetota bacterium | reverse complement strand
CCGCAGGACATGGCCGGCATCGCCACCGCTCTGGAGAACTACCGCGATCAAGGCGTCGACTTCGATTTCGATCTGGCGCGGGCTCCCGAACTGACGTCGGCCGACCCGCCCACGCGCACCGCGACCATTTTGACGTGTTTGCGCCGGCGACTCTTCGACGTCTCACGCCGCAATCGCTTGCTCCATTTCCGCGCCACCAACCAGTCGGTCAATCTGACGTGGGCGTCGGTTCCGCTGGCATTCGACGTTCAGGCGATTCGCCCCGAACAGATCCTGACGGCGAACGCGCCTCTGCAAAAGTCTCTCGCAACGGGCTCGCCGTTGTCGCTCAACAAGTATCTGCGCTTCGAGGAAGCCGTCTATCTCCCTGGCCAGCTCGACGCCATCCGCAACGACGCCCGTCGCGATCAGGCGGAGTTCGGCTTCGCCCAACTGCGGCTCGTCCTCTGCTTTCTGCGCTGGACGAACCTGAAGACCAAACCCCCGGAACGCTACGACTCGCCGCTGGTCCTCCTGCCGGTGCGTCTGGAGAAAATCAAGGGCGTGCGTGACGTGTACACGTTGGAGCCGACAACCACCGAAGCCGAGGTCAATCCCGTCCTCAGGCACCATCTCAACCAGCTTTACGGGATCGATCTTCCCGCGTCAGTCGACCTAGAATCGTCGTCGCTGGACGAGTTGTTCGAGTTCCTCAAGGCCAAGATCCAGACGAGTGAGCCGGCGGTGACCGTCGAAAAGATCGACAAGCCGCGCATCAATCTGATCCATGCCCAGGCCCAGCGGCGGCTGGACCAATACCGCCGACGGGTCCGACTGTCGGGGCGGGGCGTGCGCAGCTTTCTGAATCTCGATTACAGCTACAGCCGCGAGAACTATCATCCCCTCGGCCTGCGGCTCTTCCAGACCCGGCTCGTGCCGACGGAAACGCAACTGCGCTCGATCGTGGACGAAACCCCGCGGCCGCGCTCGTTCATGGCCGCTCCGACAATCGCGCCGAGCGGCGTTCGCCAACGACAGCTCTACAGTAAGGTCGAGGAGCAGACGAATCCGTTCGTTTGGGAGTTCGACCTTTGCAGCGTCACGCTCGGCAACTTCCACTACCGCAAGATGTCCCTCGTTCGCGACTACGAGACCCTCATCGCCGGCCGCGACGCCAACCCTGGCTTCGACGCCCTCTTCTCCGTCGACCCGAAGTCGACCGACGTCGGTTCCGTGCCCGCGACCCCACTCGATGACAGCTTCCCGATCGTCGCCTGCGATTCGGCGCAGAGTTCGGCCATCTCCATGGCGCGGACCAAGAAGCCATTCATCATTCAGGGACCTCCGGGAACTGGAAAATCCCAGACGATCACGAACCTGATCGCCGACTATGTGGCGCGGGGCTTGCGGATCTTGTTCGTCTGCGAAAAGCGAGCGGCCATCGACGTCGTCTTTCAGCGCCTGCGTCTGGCCGGCCTCGATGCGCTGTGCTGCCTCATCCACGATTCGCAGGAAGACAAGAAGGCGTTCATCCAGGACCTCAAGCAGACGTACGAATCGCTTCTCGAAAGCCCTGCTGGCGGACCGTCGGCCGAGGACAAGCGGGATCGATTCCTCAAGGCGATGCGGACCGAACTGGAGCCCTTGGAGCACGTGCATCAGTTCATGGTGTCCGCTCCGGAACAGTCCGGGATCGCCGTGCGTCATCTGCTCGATCGAGCTGTTGAACTGAACAAGTCGACTCCCGATGCCAGCGCGTCCGAACGCGAACGGCTTCCCGACTACGCCCTCTGGCACGGCGCCCGCGAACGGATCGCACGCTTGCGTGCCCACCTTGCCCTCGCTGGCGATCAATCCATTCTGTCTCAGCATCCGTTGCGTTCGTTGCACGGGCAGTTCGCGACGCTTGAACGGCCGCTCGAAGCGATTCGGGTCATGCTGAAAGCGGCGCAGACGACGTTTGACGAAGTGGACGGGCTTCTCGAAGAACTGAGCATTCCAGCCGACTGTCGCCGGCGTTTGGCGGAGGTTCGCAACCTCGGCGAATACGCGGCGAGTCTCAACGCCCTGGCCCATGACGACCTTTTGCCGCTCCTGAAGCCGAAGAGCGACCTCTCGAAGAAACTGACCCGCCTTCGCAAAAAACACGACGCTTGCGCCGAGGGGCTCGCTCGCGCCGAGGAGAAGACCAGGGCATGGCGTACGAAATTGACGCCCGCGGAAACGGATGACGCCCTCGCGCAGGCCCAGGCGCTCGAAGGGAGTCTGCTTCGTTTCCTCAAACCTCGCTGGTGGAGGTTGCGAGGAACTTTGCATCGCCTCTACGATTTCTCGGCCCATCAGATCACTCCGTCGTGGAGCCAGGTCCTCAAGACGTTGCAGGACGAGCATCAAGCCCGGGCCAAGCTCGCCGAGGTTGAGTCCGAAGCGAAACGCGAGTTCGAGACGGAATTGGGGCTGGCGGAATTGAAACACGCTCTGACCAGCGCGATCGAACGCGTCGCATCGCTTCCGGTCCCTCTTCAGACATTGCACAAGAACGTGCTCGCGTCGGCCGAAGGGGCTGAAACAATCCTGAAGCTCGCTCTGCTCCGCCCGGCGATGCAGCGTCTCGACGAGCAACTTTCCGGTCTGATCGACGCTGCGGAATCCTTTACCTGGGACGAATTGCGCGACGAACTCGCGATGATCGACGAGTCTCTCGACGAGTTCCCCGAGTTCAAACCGTGTCTCGCCGAACTCGCGGCTCTGCCGCCGAGCGTCGCGTCCGCGTGGCGACGTAGCCCGTGGGACGGCGACCAGATCGAGGCCGCCGTCGTTCGCCGCACGGCCGAAGACCTTCTCCGCTCTGATCCTGTCGTCGCCCGGTTCTCGGCCGCCACGCAGGAGAAGCGTGCCGATCGACTCGGCGCCGCCCACGAACGCTGGCGAAGCTCTAACGCCGAGGTGATTCGCGAACGCGTTCGCCTTCGTTTTCTCGATCACGTTCGGCTCGCCTCGCTGCCGCACGCTCAGCTCACCCCGGAACAAAAGGAATGGAAGCCACGCTACAATCGCGGCCGACGCGAACTCGAACACGAGTTCGGCAAGACGATGCGCTATC
>JBAXFO010000714.1:0-3082 GCA_037139885.1 Planctomycetota bacterium | reverse complement strand
CCTCTCTGTGTCTCTGTGGTGCAAATGTCTTAGGGACAAAATGCCTCGCTGCGTCCGTCCCGTCGTCCGGCGAGCCAGCGCTACGAAATGCAATTTGAACCACAGAGACACCGAGAGCACAGAGAGTTTACCGAGACAATCGTCGTATTTCGCGTCGTTTGCTGTTCGAAACAACGTCGTTCAATCGGAGCCTCTCTGTGTCTCTGTGGTGCAAATGTCTTAGGGACAAAATGCCTCGCTGCGTCTGTCCCGTCATCCGTCGTCCGGCGAGCGCATTGACTCCGCGTCTTCGCTAGCTTACCCTGGTTTCCAGTTCCCCATTTCTGGTTCCCCAGAGTATTCGACCATGTATCGCCCCGCCGTCGTCGTCCTTTTTCTCTTCGCCAGCGCCGCCTTCGCTCAAGACTCGCCTCGCGATCGCCGTTATGACAAGCCCATCGATCTGAATGGCTACTTCCCCTTTACGCCGCCCAAGGATTTGAACGCCTGGCGCGAGCGTAGGGAGCTGCTCCGCGAGCAAATCCTCGTCTCGCAGGGGCTGTGGCCGATGCCTCCCAAGACGAAGCTGAGCCCCGTCATCAGCGGTACGGTCGTGCGCGACGGCTACATCGTCAAGAACGTTTCCTTCGCCAGCCTTCCGGGGCATTATGTCACTGGCAATCTTTACATTCCCACCGGCCGTTCGGGAAAACTCCCGGCCATCCTCAGCCCGCACGGTCACTGGAAAGACGGTCGATTTTACGACGCGAACGACAAGGAAATCGACAAGCAGTTAAAGCTTGGGGCCGAACAGACGCGCGAAGGGGCCAAGCATCCGCTGCAAGCCCGCTGTGCGCAGCTGGCGCGCATGGGCTGCGTCGTATTTCATTACGACATGGTCGGTTATGCCGATAGCCGGACGGTGAAACATCGCGAAGGGTTCAAGGATGTCGATGCCGAATTGTGGTCGACGACGTTCATGGGCCTGCAGACCTGGAACACGATTCGCGCCCTGGATTTTCTCGCTAGCTTGCCGAACGTCGATGCCGAACGAATCGGCGTCACCGGCGCGTCGGGCGGCGGCACGCAGACGTTCATTCTCGGCGCCATCGACGACCGCCCGGCGGCGGCGTTCCCCGCCGTCATGGTCGGCACGGCCATGCAAGGGGGCTGCGTGTGCGAAAACGCCAGTTACCTTCGCGTCGGCACGGGCAACGTCGAAATCGCCGGCCTTTTCGCCCCCAAACCGCTCGGCATGGTGGCCGCCAACGACTGGACCAAAGACATCGAGACCAGGGGGTTCCCCGAACTCAAAGCTCTCTACCGTCTTTACGGTAAGTGGGATGATGTCTCCGCCAAGACGTACTTGCAATTCCCGCACAATTACAACCAGGCCAGCCGTGAGGTGATGTACAACTTCTTCAACAAGCATTTGAAGCTGGGCCAGAAGGAGCCGATCGTCGAGCAGGCGTTCGTTCCTGCCACGGCGCAGGAACTCTCCGCATGGGACGATTCTCATCCCTACCCGGCCGACGCCGCCGAGCCCGCCCAGATTCGGAAGTACTTGAAGGACGTCGCTCGTAAGCAGATCGACGTGGCCAACAATAAGCCCGGCGACGACGCCATCCGCAAGATCGCGACTCCCGCTCTGCGCGCCATGATCGGCGACACTCTGCCGGGGCCGAAAGGCGTGGTCGACGTCGTCCCCAGCAAGAAGGCGGACAACCCCGACTGGATCGTCCGCGACTACGTTCTCTCGCGGCGCGGGCAGCGGGAAGCGGTGCGGGCTCAGGGCATTTGCGGCAAATCGTTTGCCGGCAACGTCCTCGTTTGGGTTCACCCTGACGGCGTCAACAGCCTCTGGAAGGACGGCCAACCTCACCCCGTCGCCCTCAAATGGCTCGAAGCGGATGGTGCGATTTTGGCCGTCGACTGCCTGCACACCGGCGCCGACGCCAGCAAGAAGCGTATCCCCGTCGATTCCAACTACGCCGGCTTCACCTTCGGCTACAACCGCCCGCTGCTGTCCGAACGCGTCCACGACATTCTCACGACTGTCGCCCTCGCGAAGCATCATTCGTCGACGCGCTCGATCTCCATCGTCGGCTTCGACGAAGCCGGCCCCTGGACGCTGCTCGCCGCCGCCCTCTGCGACGGCGACCTCAAGAAGACCGCCGTCGATCTGAACCATTTCCGCTTCGAGGCGATCGAAACCACGAGCGACCCGATGATTCTGCCCGGGGCTCTCCGCTACGGCGGCATGCCCACGTTCGCCCGTCTGTGTACTCAGTTTCCCTTGCTGATGCACAACGCCGAAGCGACCGGCTGCGAGAACCACGCCCAATACGCCCCGCCGGGACAAGTTCGCGTCGAGCGCCAAAAACTCGACCCGGCGGCAACGATGGAATGGTTGCTCGCCAAGTAAGGGCTGGTGAGCCGCCAACGAGGCGCGCAAAAATATCCCCGGTCTCCTTGCGGAGACCGGGGTGCCAAACTATCGGTTGGGTCCCGTCCATCCCTTCGGTAGCCTGGCAGCCTTATCCGTCCCCCCTCGGACGGTTAAGAGCCCATAGCTTTGCGTCCCCGCCTCGCGACGGGTTTGCCTTTGTCGAGAACGGTGCGTAACCGTACTCATTTCTGGGACTCATTGTTGCGGCCTCGTTGCCTCGGCCGCGTCTCGAACACGTCAACTATGGAACGATTTTGCCGATAATGCAAATTGTGCGGGCGATTTTTTTCGAAAAACTTTGGCCGCCCTTCGTTTTCCCCAGCCGCATCCGGTTTTGCGAGCTTGGCTAACCATCTCCGCCACATCTTCCTAAAACCACACCATGAAGCTCGCACTTGTCGGCGATCATCCGGACGGTCTCGATATCGCTCGCGCCATGGCCGCCAAAGGCCGGCACGAGTTGCTCGTCTATGCTGGCCCGGCGGTCGGCGCCGAGGTGTTGCAGCGCGACGGCCTGACGCCCAAACGGGCCGGCGATCTCGAAGACGTTCTCGCCAACCCCGAGGTCGAATGCGTCATCGTCGCCAGCGGCAAGGCGTCGCGCGGGGCCATGTTGCGGCGTGCCGTGCAGTCGGAGCGCCATGTCCTGTGCGT
>JBAXFO010000713.1:0-3084 GCA_037139885.1 Planctomycetota bacterium | reverse complement strand
TGTGAGAGAGATTGGAGTACGCCTTTCCCTAAAGCAACTCGCATTCCGTAAGCGGAATAAACGCCGGTAAAATCCGGAGCAAGCGGTTTCGCTTGCCCGGCATCTGAGATTCGGGCAGCTTTCGCGCAATGGGCTGCGTACTCTTGGCACGAAACGTGCCCTGATGGATTGGATCTCGGAGACCCAACTCATGGCGAATGCCCCCGACGAGAATGGTCCGACTCACGTGGAAGCGCCTCCGGAGCGTCGGGCTCCCTTCGCGCTGATCGAAGAGTCTCTGGTCGAGTTTCAGGCGTTGTGGCAAGCCGGGGATGCGCCGCGTGCGGAGGAGGCGTTTGAGCGTCATCCGGAACTTTTGAAGTCGCCCGAAGCGGCTTTGCGGATCATCTTCGAAGAAATCTCCCAACGCCGCGACCGGGGCGATGCCATCACCTTCGGGGAATATTACAATCGCTTTCCGCAATGGCACACTGCGATCCACGGCTTCCTCGACGTGAAGGCGACAGCTCCCTTCGCGGCCCCCTCTCAGGAATCGTCCGATCAAGGCTTTTCCTCATTCGAGATCGTGACCGATTTGGGTCGCGGCAGCGGCGGAAGGGTTTACCTGGCCCGCCAACCGGAGCTCAGCAACCGGCTCGTGGTCCTCAAGGTGTCGAATGGCGAAGATCTCGAACACCTCTCCCTGGCTCGGCTCCAACACACGAACATCGTGCCGCTTTATGGCGTGGTCGAAAACGCAGCCACGCATCAGCGCGCCTTGTGCATGCCCTATTTCGGCGCCACAACGCTGTATCACATCCTCTCGGGGCTGAGTTCCATTCCGCTTGAAAAACGGCGATCGGCCGATCTTTTCAACATTCTCGAAGAACGCGAACGCCGACTGTCGTTACCGGAAACCGATCGGAAAGCCGCACCCGAATCCCGCCGCGATGAGCCCTTCGTGCAGACCGTTTGCCGGATCGGGGCCGCCCTGGCTCAGGCCCTGGCCGACGCCCATCGAGTGGGGTTGCTTCATCTCGACATCAAGCCGCCGAACATCCTCGTCACAACGGACGGGACGGCGATGCTGCTCGATTTTCATCTGGCGCGCGCGCCCCTCGTTCCGGGCACGCCGCCGCCGCGACTGTTTGGCGGCTCCCCTCCTTTTATGTCGCCGGAACAAACGCGCGCCTGCGCCGACGTTCAGGACGACAGACCGATTTCGAGTTCGGTCGACGCCCGAGCCGACATCTATTCCCTGGGCATGGCGCTCTGCGTCGCCCTGACCGATTCGGCCCCGCGTCCGGAATGCAAGCCCGCCGATCATTTGCGTGCTAGCAATCGTACCGTCAGCGTCGGACTGGCCGACATCGTGGCTCGTTGTCTGGAACACGACCCGGCTTCTCGCTATGCCGATGCCCGACAGTTGGCGGAAGACCTACGGCGCCACCTCCACGACGAACCGCTCGCCCATGTTCCGAATCGCAATTGGCAGGAACGCTGGAGCAAATGGCGACGCCGACGGCCGCATGCGTTACCGCTGGCGGCGTTATCACTCGCTCTCGTTTTGGCCATGGCCATCGGTTGGGGGTTCGCCGAACATTCGCTCGCCAGCCGTCGGCAGGCGGCCGAGTCGATGTATTTTCAGGGTCAGGTCCATTTGCAGGAAAACCGTTTCGCCCCCGCCGCCGACGCCTTCGCCCAGGCGCTCGAAACCCTCCCGGGCGGCGGCGATGCGCCGCTGCGCACGGCGATCGATCGCGGTCTCGCGGCAGCCCAGCGCGCTCAATACATTCAGCGGCTGTCGAGCGTCGTCGATGCGATGCGCCTCGCGATGTTCAGCGAACCGATCGATTATCGTTCGATGATTGTGCTCGACGTGAACAGCAAATCGCTGTGGGATGACCGCCAGCGCATCTTGAATGACCGCCGTACGCCCGACTTTCGGCTGGCCGAATCTCTGCGCCGCGAATTGACCGATCTCGCTCTGGACCGGGCCGATCTGTTGCCGAAGTTGGCCCCGCCGCAACGGGCGGACGAATACCGCGCTCGAGCGGCAAAGCTTCTTGAAGAAGCCCGCTCGGTCAGCCCCATTCCGCGGGTCATCGATTGGTGGGCGGCGGAGAAGGTTGAGGAGATTCCCGAAACGCGCAGCGCGTGGGAATCGTACATGCTGGGCCGCGCGCTCATGCGCCGCGGCAGCTTCGACCGCGCCCTCCCCATTCTGGACGATGCCGTTCGCCAAGAACCGGCGGAATATTGGCCCAACTTCGCCCTCGCCATGTGCGCCTTGAAATTGAAGCAACCCGCGCGGGCGATTCCTCCGCTGAGCGTATGTATCGGCCGGCGTCCGCTGCAAGACGCTCCCTATGTCTATCGCGCCGAAGCGTTCGCTTCGCTCCA
Source organism: Planctomycetota bacterium (assembly GCA_037139885.1). Taxonomy (GTDB): domain Bacteria; phylum Planctomycetota; class Planctomycetia; order Gemmatales; family Gemmataceae; genus JAIEPT01. The sequence continues at coordinate 702 of JBAXFO010000713.1, read as the reverse complement.
ACAGTGGGAGCCGGCGGCCGCCGATTTCGATCAGGCCTTGCGTTTAAGGCCCAACATCCCGCAGGTTCTTTTGGAACGAGGGAAAACGCTTCTCGCTCTGGATCGCCATGCCGAAGCGCTCAGCGATTTCCGGACGGCTCTCGATCTGGGGAGCGATCCGAACCTCGTCGCCCCCTGGATGACTTTAGCCGAGAAGAAGGCCGTGGAATGAAACTTGCGATTAAGACTATGTCGCGCCCGAGCCGTGGTTGTTTTCCCCGGTCTCTCCCCCTCACTCGCTGGATTGATACGTTTCGCGCCTCGGTTTCGGCAGCTCGGCGCTCGCCCGATCGCCTGATGAGGATGCCCCATGGCACGCGTGAAATTTTTTCCGCGGAGCGGTTTGACGCTGATCGAACTCATGATCGCCTCGGCTGTGGTTGCGTTGGTGGCGTCCTTACTGATGCCGGCCATTCAATCCGTTCGTGAATCGGCCCGACGTACGCAGTGTCTGAACAACCTTCGCCACATCGCCCAGGCCGCCCTCCAGTATCAGGATCAAAATGAACGTTTACCGTGCGCGATTACGATGCCTTACGCAAAACCGGCGACGACCCCCGGCTTGACCGACGCATCGGGGATTCCGCCGGGCGAAATGTTGCGCGATCTTTTGGGGCCCATCATCGACTCGCCGACGCGCAAGAGCAGCGATCCGCGTTATCC
>JBAXFO010000712.1:0-3136 GCA_037139885.1 Planctomycetota bacterium | reverse complement strand
AGCACGGGTTCCTTTATGACCGCTCATTTCGCCGATCGCCTTGCGTCCGCGTGCCATGCCAAGAAGAACGCTCTCTGCGTCGGCATCGATCCGCGCTGGGATTCGCTCCCCGCCTCGTTGCGGCAAAAGCACGCCGGGGGGACGTTTGAAGCCATGGCGGCGGCGTTCGAGGAATTTTCCTTGCGCGTGCTGGAACTCGTGGCGCCGCTCGTTCCCGTCGTGAAGCCGCAAAGCGCGTTCTTCGAGAGTTGCGGCGCTCCGGGCATGGCGGCTCAAAAGCGCGTCCTGGTTCGGGCCCGCGAACTGGGCCTGATCACGATTCTCGACGCCAAACGCAACGACATCGCCTCCACCGCCCAGGCGTACGCCGACGCCGCGTTTGGGCCGGTTTGGAACGCGGATTCGCTGACGATCAACCCGTATCTGGGTCGCGATGCGGTCGAGCCGTTTCTCGAAAGCGGCCGGCGCGTGCAGGCGTCATTGTTCGTGCTGGTGCGTACGAGCAACAAGGGGGCGGGGTTGTTTCAAGATCTCGTCGCCGACGGCAAGCCGATCTATCAACATGTCGCGGCGGCGGTTGAAGGTTGGTCGCAGGAAAACCTCGCAAACTGCGGTTACGGCGATGTCGGGGCCGTCGTCGGGGCGACGCATCCGCGCGAGATGGAAATCCTCCGCGCCTTGTGCCCCCATGTCGTCTTCTTGGTTCCCGGTTATGGCGCTCAAGGCGGGGCCGCAGCGGATGTCGCCTCCGCGTTTCGGGCCGATGGGCTCGGAGCGATCGTCAACAGCTCGCGCGGCATCATCTTCCCGTTCAAGCCCGACGATCCGCACTGGGAAGACAAGATCGTCGCCGCGACGCATGCCGCCATCGCGGAATTACAGGCCGCGACGCCGATGAAACATCTCGGTTAAAAACGACGCGAATTTCCTTGACGCTTCGCCGTTTAACAATGTATAACTTCTTGAGTCATACTTTGTTAATACGGAGATGCGTCATGCGTATTCGCCGCCCCGCCTTCACGCTCATCGAACTCCTGGTCGTCATCGCCATCATCGGCGCCCTCATCGGTATGTTGGTGCCGGCGGTACAGCGGGTGCGGGAATCCGCCTCGCGCGCGCAGTGCCAGAACAATCTCAAACAGATCGGCCTGGCGTTTCACGGCTATCACGAGCGTTTCAAACGTTTCCCCGCTGGCTTTACCTCAAAATCGAGCAGCGTGGACGGCCCAAGCCTGGGCGCGGGATGGGGTTGGGGGGCGATGCTGCTCCCGCATCTCGAACAAGACGCCCTCTACAACCAGATCGCCCTCACCAAAGACATCGCCGACCCCGCCAACGCCACGGCTCGGCAGACCTCGCTGAGCGTTTATCTGTGCCCTTCCGATCGCCCCGCCGCGCCCACGTTTACGGTGCAAGGAAGCTCGGGCGGCTCGATCTGCGATGTCGCGTTCGGAAATTACGTCGGCATGGCGGGCGTCAACGAAGTGACCGGCTACCCCGACACGAGCAACGGCCAACCCGGGACGCTCTTGCGCAATAGCAAGGTCCGCGTCACCGATATTCGCGACGGCTCCAGCAACACGCTCCTGGTCACGGAGCGGTGCAGCGCGAAATCGCCGCAAACGACCTGGACCGGGGCGGTCACCGGCGCCAGCGTGCCGCCGCTCAACCCCTCGTACGACAACGAAGGCCCCGGAATTCTCTGCCTGACGAATTCCGGCGCCATCTCCGAGGGCCGCACGCCGAACAATCCGTTCGAGCACGTCGAGGATGCGAGCAGCGTTCATCCGGGAGGCGTGAACCTTCTCTTCGCCGACGGCTCGGTGCGTTCCATCCTTTACGGCGTCGATCCCGCGATTTGGGTCGCCATCACGACGCGTTCCGGAGGCGAGATTATGAAATTGGACTTTTGAGCCCGTGGCAATCTACTAAAATGGGCGAAATGGTTGGATGTTACGCGACCCTTCGCGAAAGCGCGCTCATGCGACGTTTGGACGAAGTCTCGCCCAAACGCCGACAGTTCGCCACGGGAGGCTTCCATCACGATTCTCGACAATCTGGCTCATCTCATCGAAATCGACCGCGAGGAACTGCTCATCCGCTGGCGGAACGAAGTCCGTAAACTGCCGTCGGCGCAAAACCTCGACGTGCCGACTCTCAACGACCACATCCCGGATTTGCTCATCGAACTGGCGCGGTCGTTGCGCTCGGGATCGGGCGCCAACGTCGCCAATGTTCTGATCGAAGGAAATTCCCCCGCCCACGGAATCCAACGCTTCAAAGACGCGTTCGATATCGAAGAGGTTGTCGCCGAATACAACATCTTGCGCAGCTGCATCCACGACCACGCCGAGCGCCACAATCTGCAAATGCAGGGGCAGCCCTTCCGCGTTCTCAACCGCGTTTTCGACGAAGCGATCGGCGCGGCCGTGGCGGCGTACGCGGCCCATCAAGCCCTCGAAGTGCAGCGGCGCCGCGAAGAATATCTCGCGTTCGTGGCCCACGATTTACGAACCCCCCTCGCCGCGATCTCCCTGTCCGCCCGAATTCTTGAAATGATCCTCGCCCGAGACCAGACGGCGACGCCGCAAATATCGCAAAAATTGAAGACCCTCAACCGGAACGTGCAACACCTTCAAGAGTTGGTGAGCAAAATTCTCGAAGAGAACTCCAACCTGGAGACCGAAGTCGGCGTGAAAATGGAGCGCCGCGAGTTGGAATTGTGGTCCCTCGTCGAAAATTTGATCCACGATCTGCACCCCGTCGCCGGCACCGACTCGACACAGCTCATCAACTCGATCCCCGAAGATTTGATCGTTTTCGCCGACGCCAGCCTGCTGCGGCGCGTCTTCCAAAACCTAATCGCCAACGCGATTTCGTATACCCCGCGCGGGGAGGTCGTCATCGGCGCTCGGGAAACCGCGGACGGCGCCGAATGCTTCGTCCGCGACAACGGCGCAGGCATCCCTGAGGAACTGCGTCAGTTGGTGTTCGAAAAGCACGTGACCGACGGCGAGAAAAAAGGGGGCATGGGGCTGGGGCTCGCAGTCGTCAAAATGTTCGTCGAAGCTCATGGCGGCGCCGTGACCCTCGAAAGCGAAGTGGGCAAGGGCTCGACCTTCCGCTTCACCCTGCC
>JBAXFO010000711.1:0-3139 GCA_037139885.1 Planctomycetota bacterium | reverse complement strand
GAGCCCGGACGGTAAACGCATCGCCTCCGGCAGCGGCGACGACACTCTGAAGATCTGGGACGCGCGCACCGGCAAAGCGCTGTACTCTCTCGACCATGGGAACGAGTACGATATCAGTGCGGTCGCCTTTACCCCCGATGGGAAACGCATCGTTTCGGGAGACGGCGAAGGCGTCATGAAAGTCTGGATCGCGGACAGCGGCGAAGAAACGCTGACGCTCGAGGGGCACGAGACATCGATCACGTCGCTCGCGGTCAGTCGCGACGGCAAGCGGATCGTCTCGGGGAGTTCCGACGACACGGTGCGAATTTGGGATGCTGTGAGCGGCGAGGAACTGTTCACATTGCGAGGCCACACGGACGACGTGACGTCGGTCGCCCTGAGCCGCGACGGCAGACGCATCGTTTCCGGCAGCGCGGATGGCGCTCTCAAAATCTGGGACGCCATCGTCGGCTCGGAGTTGGCGACGTTGCGAGTCGGAGAGCCGGTCTCCTGCGTCGCCTTGGCTCCGAATGGTCGAAGGATCGCATGCGGAAGTAAGAATCTTGTGACGATTTGGAATTTGGCGGAGTAACGGCCGTATGGGCAATTGTCGTTATCTCCTGAGTTGGCCGCGGTCGTCGTGGGCCTGCGCCCTCGTTGTGTTCGTGCATGCAGGGCCGGTTGCCGCACAGGACGATGGGTTTCCGAAGCTCATCGCTCCCTTTCTGAAGCAGCACTGCGTTTCGTGCCATGGCCCGGACAAGCAGGAATCGCGGATTCGACTCGATCAATTGAAGGGCGTCGAGACCGGCAATCGTAACTTGTGGACGATGATTCACGAGCAGGTTGGATCGGGCGAGATGCCGCCGAAAACTCGTCCCCGGCCCGCCGCCGACGAGTCGAAACAGGTATTGACGTGGATCGCCGACAAACAACGCACGCTCGGCGTCGGCGGCGCTCGTCGGCTCAATCGTCGGGAGCTTTCCGCCGCCCTGCGCGACGTGACCGGCCTGGCGGTCGACTTCTCTTTCGCGCTGCCCGGCGACGGCAAAGTGGCCGGCTTCGACACCGGCGCCGACGGCTTGCAAGAGGCCTCGGATTCGGTCGCCCAGTGGCTGCAGATCACACGCCGCGCCGTCGACGGTCTGCGGTTTCTGGACCCGGCCAAGGATACCAAATTCACGGCCGACTTTCGCGAAGCGAAAGACGCCCGCAAAACGCTCGAAGCCTGGAAAAACGACGGGGCCACGGTGCGCTCCACCAGCGGGCCCGGCAAGGTTGGCATGCGACTATTGCTCGAACCGAAGGCAGTCGGCGAGCGCGAGACGCTGAACTTCAGCATCCCCACCCGCCCGGACCGGCAGGGCGTTTTCCGAATGACCCTGGTCGTTTCGGCTCTCAAGCCCTTCGAGAAAATCCCCAATCCCCACCTGTGGGTCGAAATCGGCGGCAAGGACATCGATTTCCGGGAAATCACCGGGACTCTCGACCAACCGCAGCGCCTGGTCTACGAGGTGCAACTGGGCGACCTCGTCGTCCAGAGCAAGGGCGTGTCGATTCACCTCAGCAACAAGGTGGAAGTCCCCTACGCGATCGCCGGATTCGAAAACGAAGACAGGACCAATCCGAAAGAGCCGATCCCGGGCGGAGCGGGATTGTTTCGCCCCGCCTTCGACAAAAAGACCGTGCCGGTCGAAAAGCAGCCGGTTCCGCACATTGTCTTGCAGCGAATCGAGATCGAACCCGATATCGCCATCGTCTGGCCGCCGACCGCGTGGAAAGCGGAGATCGGCGCGATCAAGGACGATGCGGATTCGGCCCGACGGTTGCTCAGTCTCTGGATGGAACGCGCCTGGCGCCGGCCCGCCGGCGCGGAGGAACAGGCTCGTTTCCTGAAGCTCTACGAGACGCTCCGTAACGACAACAAATCGTTCGACGACGCCTTGCGGGCTGCGTTTCAATCGGTTCTGCTCAGCGCCCCGTTCCGCTATCAGGCGTCGCCGGCGCATCCGGACGCAGCCATCGCGCAGCACGCTCTCGCGTCGCGGCTGAGTTTCATGCTCATTGGGGCGCCGCCCGACGCTGAGCTGAAGCGTCGCGCCGCCGCCGGCAAGCTTCGTGAGCCGGCCGTGCTCGACGCCCAGGTCGACCGCCTGCTTGCCGATCCGCGCAGCCGTGGATTCGTGGAGCCGTTCGTGATGCAGTGGCTTGAGATGGACCAGCCGATCACCATCGCCCAGGCCCACATCAACAAGCAAGACTTCCGCTTCGCTCGCTATTACAAAACGTCGATGCGCGAGGAGACGATCGCCTACATCGGCCGGTTGATCGCCGAAAACCGTCCCGTTCGCGAACTGATCGTCAGCGACTGGACTATGATGAACGACGCCCTCGCCATTCGCTACGGCTATGAAAACATCGACAGCGGCGTGCATCGCAAAGTGACGCTGCGCCCGGACGACCCCCGCGGCGGCGGTATCCTCGGGCATGCGGGTCTGCAATCGATGCTGTGCTGGATGGGCGAGAACTGGGTCATCTATCGCGGCGCCTGGGTTTTGCGGCACGTCCTCGATCATCCGCCGCCGCCGCCGCCGCTCGAAGTCCCCGAACTCAATCCTTCCGACGGCAAGAACCGCGGCAAGTCGTTCCGTGAGCTGCTCAAGCAACACCAGGAAGATTCCCGGTGCGCCGTATGCCACAAGTTCATGGATCCGGCCGGCTTCGCCTTTCAAAACTTCGACATCAGCGGCCGCTGGCGCGACGTGGAACACGCCGGCTACAAACGCGGCGAACTCGATGGCCGCATCTCGTGGGTCGGCGTCGGCGAGACTCGCCCGGTGGATACCGCCGGCCATCTGCCGCGCGGCGAGGAGTTCAAGTCGTTCGCTGAATTCAAAGACCTCGTCGTCAAGAATTACCAGCCGGACATGGTCCGCGGCATCATGAAGAATCTCATGGTCTACGCCACGGGCCGGGCCGCCGGCATCGACGAAATGATGGAAATCACCGATATCATGAAAGCGAATCGCGCTCAGGGTTATCCGCTGCGCGATTTAATCAAGGCCGTCGTTCGTTCGCGGGCCTTCCTCGAACAGCATGAACCGATTCCCCAACCTCAACCCGCCATCGGCAGGAGTCATCAATGAACCCGAAAAAC
>JBAXFO010000710.1:0-3147 GCA_037139885.1 Planctomycetota bacterium | reverse complement strand
CGGCGGGATAAACCCGCCGGCTCACGCCGAAGATTTAGCCTGGACGACGCACTCGTTTGGCGGGATCGTACGTGCCGGCAGATCCTGGTCATTTCGTCGTGGCGATCTTGAACAGTTTGTCATCCGTGCGAATGAACAGGGCATCGTCGCTGGCGGCGGGGGTCGCCTGAACGTGGCCGGGGAGTTGGTTGCGGGCGATTTCTTTGAAGCGGTCGCCGGCTTCGAAGACGACCGTGGCGCCGTCGTCGCCGAATGCGTAGATGGCGTTGCCCTTGGCGAGGGGCGAGGCCGAGAAGTTGCCGGTGAGGCGTTCGCTCCATTGTTCCTTGCCGCTTTTGGCGTCGAGCGAAGTGATGGTGCCTTTGTCGGAAATCATGTAGAGATGATTGCCGACGACCAGGGGCGAAGGAATGTTCGGAACGTTCTTGCGATAACGCCAGGCGACGTGGGTTTTGGTCACGTCTCCCTTGCCGTCGGGGCGGATGGCGAGCATTTCCGGCGGTGCGAAACCGGAAGTGACATACACGAGGCCATCGGCGAACACGGGCCGTGGCACGTTCGAAAAGCCGGTGTATTTGACGCGCCAGAGCTCCGCGCCGGTCGCGGGATCGTAGCTATAAACGCAGTGCGAGCCGGGCATGACGACTTGATCGCGACCCTCGACCGTGATGACGAGCGGCGTCGCGAACGCGCGCCGTGAACTCTTGGCCAAATCCGCCGCGACGGGGCGTTCGGTCTTCCAGGCGATCTCGCCATTCTCGGTTTTTAGGGCGACGGCATATTGCAGGTCGGAGCCGTCGCAGGGGATGATGAGCAAATCTTTGTAGAGCACGGGCGAACTGGCCGGGCCGGTTTCGTAGTCGAGTTTGAGCGAATCGTTCTTCCAGAGGACTTTGCCCGTGGCGGTATCGACGCAGGCGACGCCATCGCTGCCGAAATGAGCGTAGAGCCGGCCCTTGGCGACGATGGGGCTCGGCGTCGCCAAACTATTGCGGGCATGCAGCGAAACCGGTTTGGCGACCGCGAAAAGTTCGACGTTGTGGACGATCTCCCCCGACTGTTGATCGACGGCGATCGCCCGCAATGTTGTTCCGTCCTTTTTCGAGGCGCCCGCCAGGGCGGACGTCAGCCACACCTTGCCGTCGGCGATGACGGGAGACGACCAGCCTTTGCCGGGAATGGCGGTCTCCCAGATCTTGTTCTTGCTGGCGCTCCAGGCGAGCGGGATGTCGGCGCTGACGTGGCCCTGGCCATCGGGGCCGCGAAATTGAGGCCACGACGGCGATTTGGGATCGGCGGAGAACGCCATGGGGGCCGTGAGAGCGAGGAGGAGAATGGCGTACAGAAGGCGCATGGAGATCACTCGAGGGAAGAAGGTGGATTTAATGGACAGCATCGGGGCGAACGCTTATCGACGCAGCATGCTGCGTTCTCCAGTCGCCAGGGGACGTTCCTGATTTTAACGTCCCGCGTTCGCGAAAGCCAACGGATCTCGGAGGAAGAACCGCTAACCCTTCAGGCCGGGCAATCGTCTGCGCAACTCCGCCCATCTTTCCAGGAGGTAATAAATCGCTCTTGTCTCGCGAGTCGAAATTCGATTACAACCCTCATTGGATTTGGATAAACCTCGGGTCCCGGATTGAGACGACACGGATGTCACGCTCTCCCATGGATGAGTTGGCGCAGGCCATTCGCCAGCACGGCTTGGTTCGCTTCGTCGAACATTTCGAGCGGCAGTTCCCCGATACGCACCTCAAAGACGTGATCGTCGACGAGCTGGGTCCGAATCGCGAAATGCGCATTGGCCGGCAATCCGTCATCAATTTCGGCTCCGATAGCTTCCTGGGCCTCGATCAAGATCCTCGCGTTCAAGAAGCGATTCGTGCGGGTGTCGGGCGTTGGGGCGCTCACAACGGCGCCTCGCGCGCCTTCTCGTCGGTGCGCTCGAATGAAGACGCCGAAGCGAAAATCGCGAACTGGCTGGGGACCGACGAAGCCTTGATTTATCCGTCGGTCAGCCTGGCCAATTTCGGAGCGTTGCCAGGGTTTGTGGGCCGTAAGGATTTGTTGATCCTCGACGAGCACGCTCACAATTCCATGCAGGAAGGGGCCAAAATCGCCCAGGCCAACGGAACCCGCCTCGAAACGTTCAGCCACAGCGACCCGGCCGATCTCGAACGCGTCTTCCAGCAAGCGGGCGACTATCGCCTCGGCATCGTCGCGATCGATGGCGTCTACAGCATGTCCGGCCGCTTGCCGCCGTTGGCCGAGATCAACCAGGTCTGTCTGCGCCATCGTGCGATTCTTTACGTCGACGACGCCCACGCCTCGGGCGTGCTCGGCCCCCATGGCCGAGGCACCGTGCTCGACGCCCTGGGGAGTTACGACAATGCCCTGGTGGTCGGCTCGCTGTCGAAAGGCTTCTCGTGCTTCGGCGGCTTCATCGGTTGCCCGGCCGGGTTCAAAAAGCTGCTCAAGATTCGCTCGAGCACGTTTATCTTCGGGGGACCGGTGCCGCCGCCGTATCTCGACGCCATTTGCGTTGTGTGCGATATCTTGATGTCGCGCGAGTATCTGCAAATCCACGAACGCTTACAGAACAATCTCAGACGACTCACCGAGAGGCTGAGCGATCTTGGCCTCGTCGTGCTCGGCGGCTTGACTCCGATCGTTTCCGTGCTCGTGGGCGATGAAGAGATGACGCTCAAGGCGGGCCACAAATTGTTCGAGGCCGGGTTCTACTGTCAATCGGTCACGTTCCCCGCCGTGCCGTATCATGCGGGCGTGCTACGCATTCAAGTGAACGCGAATCACCTTCCCGAGCAGATCGATGGGTTGGTCGCGGCGTTCGAGCAGTTGCAAGACATGTTGCCCCTGCCCCGGGCCGAGCAAGGGAAGCGGCTCGCCGCTTAGTGCCCCGTCCAAGCGAAATTTTCGGGTTCTGAGGCCATCCCTGGAAGCCCGACGCGTCAGCGAGGGATGCCGTCAACCCTCGCTAACGCGTCGGGCTACCTGCAACAATAGCGCCCGAAAATTCCGTCTGGACGACGCATTAGCTGCTCGCGCAACACGATCCCAATCATTTCAAGATCTCAGCCAACGCCAACTCAAGATCCGTGAACCGAAACCGATAGCCCGCATCGAGCG
>JBAXFO010000709.1:0-3157 GCA_037139885.1 Planctomycetota bacterium | reverse complement strand
GGCCTGATGTGCGCCCGAACATGCTCGCGCCCAAGCCGCCGCCGACGCTGCGTCCGAGCAAACTCCCCGAAAAGAAAGAAAACGTTCTCAAGCCGATCGCGACGCTCACGAAAGAGCAGCTCACCGGCGGCCGCCCCGTGCGCCCCGAAGATCTGCTGCGTCCGAAAGTCGAAACGCCGGCCGTGCCCGTCATTGAAGACGATGACGACGAGAAGAAGAAGGGCAAGGGAGGCAAGGCGGGGGGCAAGGCTATCCCGGGCCGTGAAGATCGCCGCCGCGAACGGGCCGTGCGTGCCGAGAAGCGCAAGACGACCGAGGTCAAAGTCGTCGACGGCAAGCTCGTGCAGTCCGACGAAGAATCGCACGCGAAGCGCCTGCATCGCATCAAAAACAGCATGATCCGGAAGCAGAAGCCCGGCATCATCAAGCCAATTGGTCCGATCGTCATCGAGCCTCCCGCGTCGGTTCGCGCCGTGTCGTCCGCTCTTGGCATCAATGCCGTCGAGTTGACCTTCAAGCTCAAAGAGCATGGTGTCGCCAACGCGACCATCAACACCATGCTCGACGCGCAGTTCATCGAACTCCTCGCTATCGATTACGGCAAGGAAATCGAGATCCGCAAGCCGCTCGACGCCGAAGACGTGATGCTCGAAGAATTCAACTCGGCCGACGACCCCGCCGACTTGGTTCTTCGCGCCCCGATCGTCACCATCATGGGTCACGTCGATCACGGCAAAACGTCGCTGCTCGACAAGATCCGCACGACCGATGTCGCGGCGACCGAAGCCGGCGGCATCACGCAAGTGATCCGGGCCTGGCGCGTCGATCACGGCGGCCGTCCCGTCACCTTCCTCGACACTCCCGGCCATCAGGCGTTCACGAAGATGCGTGCGCGCGGAGCGAACGTGACGGATATCGCCGTCATCGTGGTGGCGGCGGACGACGGCGTCATGCCGCAAACCGAAGAAGCCATCAGCCATGCGAAAGCCGCCGGCGTCGCCATCGTGGTCGCCATCAACAAGATCGACATGCCGGCCGCCAACGTCCTCAAGACCCGGCAACAGCTCTATAGCCTCAATGTGCTGCCCGACGATATGGGCGGCGATAGCCCGTTCGTCGAGACCAGCGCCGCCACCGGCAAAGGCATCGACGAATTGCTCGATCAGCTTTCGGTCGTCGCCGAACTCAAAGAGCTCAAGGCGAACCCCAAGCGCGACGCCACGGGCACGTGCCTGGAAGCTTCGCTCAACGAAGGCGAAGGCGTGCAGGCCACGTTGCTCGTCCGTAATGGCACGCTTCGTCGCGGCGATGTCATTCTGTGCGGCCATGCCTATGGCCGCGTCCGGCAGATGTACGACGATCTGGGTCGGCCGATCGAAGAAGCGGGGCCCTCGGTTCCCGTCCGCGTCACCGGGCTCGATGAAGTGCCCAATGCGGACGATTCGTTTTACGTGCTCCCCGATCTGGCTCTGGCCCGTGAAATCGCCGACAAACGCAAGGCCAAGATCAACGAGATCAGCAAGACGGCCCGCGCCCCGATCACGCTGGAACGTTTGGGCGAGGCGAAGATCGTCGAGCTCAAGGTGATCCTCAAGGCCGACTTCCGCGGCTCGGTCGAAGCCATCCGCAAAGAGCTCGAGAAGCTGGTTCACGAGGAAGTCCGCGTCCGGGTGCTCCACGCCGCCATCGGGGGCATCACCGAAAGCGACGTGCAGCTCGCGCTGACCTCTCCGGAAGACACGATCATCGTCGGTTTCAATGTCGTGCCCGACGACCGCGCCCTGGCCATGGCCGAGGAAAAGGGCGTCAAGATCAACGAATACGACATCATTTACAATCTGACGAACGATGTCCGGGCCGCTCTCGAAGGCAAGCTGAAGCCGCGGGAAGAAGTGATTCACCTGGGCCGGGCGCTGGTTCGCGAAGCGTTCAAGATCAGCCGCGTCGGCGTGATCGCGGGTTGTTATGTGACGCAAGGCAACATCAAGCGAAACGCCAAAGTCCGCGTGATTCGCGAAGGCGTCGTCATTTTTCCGCCGCCGGACCGCACGGCTGGTCTGGAAAGTTTGAAGCGATTCAAAGAAGATGTCGGTGAGGTTCGGGAAGGCTTCGAGTGCGGCATCAAGCTCGCCAGCTACGATGATATCAAAGTCGGCGACGTCATCGAAGCCTATCGCGTCGAACAGGTGCAACGCACGTTGGATTAGGCGTCGCTCAAAGAGAATCGGGCCGGCTGGAACTTCGCCATGATCCTCGGGGCCCTCCGCGTTCGTCTGATCATTCGCCAGGCGAAGTCGCTGAAGGACAAACGCCAGGTGGTGCTGAGCATCAAAGATAAGTTGCGAAATTCGTTCAATGTGTCGGTGGCCGAGATCGAAGAGCAAGACGCTCGGCAAACAGCGGTCCTTGGGATCGCGATGGTCAGCAACGAAACTCATCATGTGAAGGTGGCTCTGGGGCAGGTTGTCGAAGCCCTGAAAAGCCACCCGATCGCGGAGTTCGTCGACCACGAACTGGAAGTGATCCCCGTATGAAAGCTCACCGCGTGGCGCGCGTCGCCGAAGTGATTCGCGAAGTCGCCGCGGAAACGATCCTGTTCGAATTGCAAGACCCGCGTATCAAACACGTGACGGTCACGCGCGCCGAAGTCTCCGCAGACTTGCAAATTGCCAAGGTCTTCGTCTCGGTGATGGGTTCGGAACGCGATCAGGCTCTGTGCATGCATGGGCTCAAAAGCTCTGCGGGCTACGTGCAATCGAAGCTCGGCGCCCGGCTCAAAACGCGTTTCACGCCGACGATCAAGTTCTTCCTCGACGAAGGCGTGAAGAAGAGCATCGAAATGACTCGTCTCATCAACGAGGGGCTGGCGACCGCCGGCGCGGAAGCCGCTCAAGAGGGCGAAAAGGATGTCGCCGACGAGAAGGAATGAGCGAACGGAATGTTCGAGGATGCGTAGTTGACGCCCCGCTCCCGCATCGATCGGGAGTGGTGGACATGGCTGTCCCGAGACTTTTTTTCACACGGATGGATTCCGACCATGGCGACCACCACGAATAAGCAACGGCTTGTCGGCCAGATTTTCGCGCAACTGGCCCCCAAGTGCAAGGCCGACGAAGCGCCCGCTCGTCCGGTCCTCGAAGAGTTCATCTACGCCATC
>JBAXFO010000708.1:0-3165 GCA_037139885.1 Planctomycetota bacterium | reverse complement strand
AATCCGGACCGTGCCGCCTGGGCAAAAGCGGAGGGCATTTTGTCGCGAATCTTGACTCGGTGACTTCCGTCGAGGCACGGCTGATCGCCAACGACATTGCGGTTTCGGAAAGGTCGCTGTTGACGGCGGGGACGGGCGCGGGCATTCTTGAGGGAGCGATACCGTCCATTTCGCGGGCCCTTCTGCGGGCCTAGAACGAGGGTTATTCGATGAGAATCTTTGGCGTGTGCCTTCTTTTGCTGGCTGGCGTCGTGTGTCCGGCGGCGCATGGGCAGGGGTTTACGTCGGGACTGCAGCCCGCTGCACCGGGAAAACCGTACACGAAGATGCCGCATTCCTTCGATGTGCACACCTTTAACGGTCGTAACGCCAATCGCTTTCATTGTCTGGTCTGCGAGAACGACATTCATCCGACGCTGCTCCTCTTTTTGAAGGAACCGGCGGAGGGGAAGCAGAAGGCGCTTGAAGATCTGTTCGGCAAGCTCGACGCGCTCGTCGAAAAGTATCAGGCGATGGAGAAATATGCGGATGTGACGACGGTTGCGGTTTATGCCGTCTTTCTCAGTCCCGCGGCTCAGACTTCGCTCGATAACGCTTCCGAAGCCGATCCCGCGAACCTCGTGAAGGAAGCGACGGAACGCCGGGCTCTTTATCAGCGGATGAAGGAGTGGGCAGGCAAGACGAAGAAAGTGGTCATCGCGACAGCCATTCCGGAAGCCGCCAAGGGGTACAACATCAACCCGGCCGCAAGCCTAACGGGCCTGTACTATTATCGCTTGAACGTCCTGGAGAATTTCGCCTTCGAAGAGTTTACCGAGGCGGATGTCGAGCCGATCATCGCGCGGATGGAGATGCGTTTGCAATCGATCATCGCGACGCTGGAGGCGGGGCGGAAGAAAGCGGCGAAGTGAGCGCGAAGATCGCAGCTGCCAACAAGCCAGTCGCAACCGCGTGCGGTTGGCTGGCTTGTTTCGTTTCTGGGGCTTGCTCGATTACTCGCCGACGTAGGGGAGCAGAGCCATGAAGCGGGCGCGTTTGACGGCGTCCTTGACGGCTCGCTGGAAGGCGGCGCAATTCCCGCTTCGCTTGCGGCTGAAGAGCTTGCCTTGACTGGTGCACATTTTCTTGAGGCCCTGAACGTCCTTATAATCGACAAATGCGGGACGGGGGCATCCTTCTTTGGTGCAAAAACGGCAACGATTCTTACGGCCACGGCCAAGCTTCTTGCGAACCATTCCATCCTCGTCAATTATTCGAAGACCAGGGAAGTTTTATGAACAAGTACTTTAGAAGCCGGGCCGACCATCGTCAACGGGGCCCGGCAAGAATCGACGACTTCAGCGCACGGGCACGACCAGGCTCTTGAGCTTTCTCGCCAAAGCGTCAATTTTCTCCTTCGAAGCCTTGCGGACATCGTTGTAGCCGGCCACCGTCAACGGGGCCGTTTTTAGATAATCGAGCACGATCGCTTCGGCAGCTGCCAACTCGGGGCAGGCATTGGCGACGGCCGAGGCCAGGGCGTTCGGAATCGTCGAGACGCCGTTGCGGTCGCCGTGGAGCAAGTCGCCCGGATGGATCACCGTGCCGCCGACATGAACGGACCCGCCGACCGAAACGATATGGCAATAGCCGTGAGCGCAAATGACGCCGTCGGCGAAACAGGGGAACGACAGCGCTTCGACCTGATCGAGGTCGCGCGCCGCCCCGCTGGTGATCAACCCGGCGGCTCCGAAGGCCTTGTACGTGCTGCACATGACTTCGCCGAACGTGGCCGCGGCGCAGGGGCTGTCGAGATCCTGAAACACCACCACGGGCGGTCCAGGGAGCTCGGCGAAGTTGGCGAGCTGATCGCCCAGACCGGCGTAGACGTTGCCGGCCTTGGGGGGAAACGCCGAGCGGAATGTGGCCGTGGCGGCGTAGCCGACCATCGGGGGAAGTTTCGGATAGCACGCCTGGATGCGGCCGTCCATGTAGAACGCCGTGCGTGGCGCAAGATCGAACAATTCGACGACGTTGCAAATCGTCGGCGTGTCGTATTTGCGAAGGAGGTCCAGATCGCCCGCGGGCACAACATGATATTTTGACATGCCGATTACTGTAGATGACCTGCGCGCGAAATTCAAAAAGAAAGCGGGCGAATTTCTTGCCGGGCGATTATGATGTTTTTGATTCCCGCGAGACGCACGTTCGCAAACGTGGCTACGCGAATGACGCCCCCCTTCATGAGGCATGCAGTGCGAGAATTGGCGATCGCCGCAGTTTGGCTGTTCCTGTCGGCTGGGCTCTTTTCCATCGAGTCGGAGGTGCAAGGCGATGTCGCGGTTTACGTGAATCGCGGCAAGTGGGTGGCGCTTGCGTTTGCCGTCATCAACGCCTTGCGGCCGCTCGTCAAATGGGGCGGACTCAGCGTCTTGCGAAAACTCGGTTGGATTGCGCCGTCGCCGAACGACTATTACGACGAACCGCCGCCGAGGCCGCGCGTGGTGACGGAAAAGCCCGACGACCGCATTCAGCCCCCTCCCCCGCCTCCGGGGGCGTTCAGGTCTTGAGCCGCGGCCGTTTTGAGGTGATCGACGGCACCAGTTCGAAACCGTTCCGCCAGTGCCAGAGTTGGCTGGAATCGTTGCCCACGATGAATGTCGAGAGCAACGATGCGTACCCGTGTTCGCGCAGCGGCGTTGCCGTGGCGGCGAGCAGACGGGTGCCGATGCCGACGCCCTTGTGCCAGGCATGCGTGAAGATCCATGTTAGATGCGGCTGCCCCTGCCCTTTCATCCACAAATCGCTCGGCGGCGCGTCGAGCCACTCGTACGCGGAGATGTCGGCGGGGTCGCTCTGCGGCAACAACGTCACCAGAATGGCGCCGACGAGCTTGCCTTCGCTTCGGCTCCGCAAGAGAAAGCTCGCCTCGGCAACCCACGGCCCGTCATGACCCTGAAAGGTCCGTTGCAGGCAAACCGCCGCGGCCTCGATCCGCTCCTCGATCGTGAGCCCGGCAAATGGCTGCGTTCGCTCGAACGCTCCCGCGAAGAGCTGCGCCAGCGCCTCGGCATCGGTCGGCATGAGCGGGGCCACCTCGTAGTCGACCGCCGACGCCTGGAGCTCCGACGGAATCGTTCGCGTCAAATCGAGGATGGCGTGATACGTGCGCGGCCGGGGCGAGAG
>JBAXFO010000707.1:0-3168 GCA_037139885.1 Planctomycetota bacterium | reverse complement strand
ATATTGGCTGTGGCGGCCTCAAGCGTATCGCCTTCGGAATAGCAGCCGGGAAGAGTTGGAACTTCTGCCGTGTAGCCGCCGTCGGCGTCTAGGTGCAGCACTGCGTCAAGGGTAAGGTGCAACGGCACAGCGATCGGTGCAGGCATGACGGTCTCCGATAGGTGTTCCTCGTATTCTAGTTTAAGGCCTGCGGTGTTGCTGTACAAGAGCCGAACACGCCGTTCCACGGGAGTTGCGCCCCCTTGAATTTTCCCGCCGATCGCGATTTCGATCGCTGAGTTCAAAGGCCTGGCGACAATTGAAGCGGCCCGGTTGCATGGAGCAGCCGGGCCGCGGTCGCGCGCACGCCAAACCGATCCATACAGAAATGCCCCGACAGAAACTGCATCGCCCAAGCCGGCCCCTTGGGGGCCGAAGTCGCCGAGGACGGCATACATTTCGATGGCCCCCGAAGGGCCCGCTTGGACCATACAACGGAATGGAGATTCCTTTTTGGAGCGGCTTTACCGCCTCCGAAAATCCTGGTTCCGCCGTCGCGAGACGTTGCGACGTTGAATGTTTCGGCCTGACAAGCGCTCCTTGCCCGGTTATAATCCCCTGAACCGACGGTTCGAGCCCAACCCGTTGATTTTGCCCCCCAACATCGCTCCCTGCGGAAGAAGCTATGCGTAGCCTCGTGCTCTGTTGCGCATTCGTGGTCGCGTCCGTCGCCCGGGCGGATGATGCGTTCTTCGCGCTGAAGGTCCGCCCCGTTCTTGAAAGCGCCTGCTTCAAATGCCACAGCCATGCCTCCAACAAGAGCAAGGGCGATCTCGTCGTCGATTCGCGGACGGCTCTTCTCAAGGGGGGCGAGAGCGGTCCTTCGCTGGTTCCTGGGGAACCCGAAAAAAGCTTGCTCATCAAAGCGATTCGCTACGATCACGATGATGTCCGCATGCCGCCGGGCGGAAAGCTGCCGGCGGAGCAGATCGCGATTCTCGTCGAATGGGTGAAGCAGGGGGCGCCCTGGCCGGGGGAAGCGAAAGTCGTCGTCAAGCACGCCCCCGGGACGATTACCGAGGAAGACCGCAAGTGGTGGGCGTTTCAACCGCTCAAAAGCGTGACGCCGCCCATGGTCGACGAGCCGGCGTGGAATCGCAATCCGGTCGACCGCTTCATCCGCGCTCGGCTGCGCGACGAGGGTTTGCAGCCGTCGTCTTCTGCGGATCGTTTGACGCTCCTGCGCCGCGTGTCGTTTGACCTGATCGGCCTGCCGCCCACGCCCGCCGAGTGCGACGCCTTCTTGCAAGACACGTCCGCGACGGCTTATGAAACTCTCGTCGACCGCCTGCTGGCCAGCCCGCGTTACGGCGAAAAATGGGCCCGCCACTGGCTCGACCTCGTGCGCTATGCCGAGTCCGACGGCTACCGCATCGACGATTATCGCCCCACCGCCTGGCGTTATCGCGATTATGTCATCCGCGCGTTCAACGACGATAAACCCTACGATCGTTTCCTGCATGAACAGATCGCGGGAGACGAAATGTTTCCCGACGATCCGAGCGCTCGCGCCGCCACCGGCTACCTACGGCACTGGATCTACGAATACAATCAGCGCGACGTCCGCGTGCAGTGGCAGAGCATTCTCGACGACGTGACCGATGTCACCGGCGAAGCGATCCTGGGCCTGGGGATGGGCTGCGCCCGCTGCCACGACCATAAGTTCGACCCGATCTTGCAAAAGGACTTCTATCGCCTGCAAGCCTTCTTCGCCGGCATCCAGCCGAACGACGACGAAGTCTTGGCCACCGCGCAACATCAGCGCGAACATCGACAGCGACTTGAAGAATGGAAAGCCAAGGCGGGCACGCTTCTCGAGCAGATCGACCAGCTCACGCTGAAGGAACGCAAGGCGGCCGAGAAGAGCGCCATCGGTAAATTTCAACCCGATATTCAGGCGATGTTGCGCAAGCCGGAAGGCCAGCGCTCGCCGTTCGAGAAGCAGTTGGCCGCCTTGGCGTACCGGCAAGTGACCTACGAATTCGACCGCATCGACAAAAAGGCGGCCAAGACGCCCAAGTTCGTCGAACTGACCGACGCCTTGACGAAGCTCGCCGGCGAACGACCCGCGCCGCTGCCGACTGGTTTAGCCGTGCGCGATGTCGGGCCCCAGGCTCCCCCCATCTTCATTCCGAAGAAGAATCGCGGCGAACCGATCGCTCCGGGTTTTCTCACGATCCTCGATCCCGAGCCGGCGACCATTGTTCCCGCGAGCGACGGCGCGAGCGCCGGTCGTCGCTCGGCTTTGGCGAAATGGCTGACTCGCCCCGATCATCCGCTGACCGCGCGTGTCCTCGTCAATCGCGTTTGGCAGCAACATTTCGGCCAGGGCCTGGTGAACACGCCCAGCGATTTCGGCCGCCTCGGCGAAAAGCCCTCGCATCCGCAATTGCTCGATTGGCTCGCCAGCGACTTCGTCGCCCAGGGTTGGAGCTTCAAAAAGCTGCATCGCCAAATCTTGACGTCCATGACGTATCGGCAGTCCGCAATCCAGCCGGCTTCCGAGCTCGCTCTCCAGAAAGATCCGCAGAACCGCCTTCTCTGGAGGATGAGCGCCCGGCGCCTGCAAGCGGAGCAGATTCGCGACGCGATTTTGGCGGTGAACGGCAAGCTCGATTTGCTCGAAGGGGGCCCCAGCGTCGAGATCGCCCAGCCACGCCGCACGATTTATACGAAGCTGATGCGCAACAACCGCGATCCGCTCACGGAAGTTTTCGACGCGCCCGAAGGGGTCGCCAGCGTCGGCCAACGCAACGTCACCACGACGCCGACCCAGGCGTTGCTCATGATCAACGGCGCCTTCATGATCGAGCAAGCCAAGGCTCTCGCGGCGCGCCTGGAGAAAACGCCGGATGAAGCCGTCCGCGTCGAAGCCGCGTTTCGCCTGGCGTTCGGCCGGCCCCCGAGCGCTGCGGAGGTGAGGCAGACGTTGGCGTTCGTCGCGCAACAAGGCGAACGCGCCGGCCGGTCCGATGCGGGGTGGATCGATTTCTGCCAGGTGCTGCTCAATGCGAACGAGTTCTTGTACATCGATTGACGTCGGCTCGCGAAGGATGGGTTCATGAATCGGCGAAACTTCTTATTGCATGCCGGCACGGGCTTCGCCGCCTTCGCTCTCGCCCATCTGCT
>JBAXFO010000706.1:0-3176 GCA_037139885.1 Planctomycetota bacterium | reverse complement strand
AAGAGGTGCTCCAGGGGAATTCGAATCTAGGTAACATTTGATGCGTAGGCCCTGGTGGCGCGGTCGGTCGTTTTGGCCTTGGCCTTGATTCGCTCCAGCAGCACGCTCGACGGTTCGTCGGTCGGGTCTTGCGGAACCAATTTGCCCTCGAAGGCTTGCTTGAGGATGCTCTGACGAAGGCGGGCATCGCGGAGTAAGCCATGTTCGATCGCTGTCTTAGCGGCGTCCGCTTGCGACAACTTTTCGTCAAGGAGAGCAACGATCTCGGCTTGTTCCGCAGCGGGTGGGACTGGCACCGGAAAGCGTCGCAGGACTCCAAGGTTGATCGACGCTAGGTTCGTCGTCTGCTTCCCGGCTGTCGAAAACCACTCTTTTCCGAATGTATTGCCGTGGTGCGAAACAAGCCGGGGCTGGATCAAATTCAAAAAAAGGCGAACACGGAAAATGTGATTCTGATGGATGCACTCGGTCAACTCGCTCGACCAAACCCATCCACGCCCCAGCTTATCTCTGTCGCCCCCCTCAGTAAAAAGCACGTCCCCCGATTCAAGTCGAAGCTCGGCGATGTCTTCTTCTGTCGCCGCGATGGACTTGATTTCGGAAAGATCGAGGAAGCCACGTTGAACGTTAGCCACACGAAGGTAGGGGACCTCACGTTTTCCGGGTTGTTTGGACTTTTTCTGGTCTTTGGTGATCCCGCCAACCACTTCGGCGAGCGCGTCTACCCGCCGAGATATTCATCTGGCGGTAATCCTGAACGATCCAACCGGCTTGTTCAAGCTGCCGGTCGATCTGCTGGCGGGCTTTTTGCTCGGGTGTCATGCGCTCCTCGACCGGAGCATCTTACGACGGGCGCGGAGGGCATGCAATAACTGGCCCTAGTGAAACTTGAAGCAGAGGTCGTATTTCGGGCGGGATGCGCTGGCCAAGACTTTTAAGTGGCCATGCCGGCAAATTCAGTAAATCTGCTTCATCCTAACTCCCTGCATCGAAAGCTTGCAGGCAATTAACATTTGTTGAGACGCTCACGACTCACAAGCTCATGGTTCGATCGGCGTGTGTGCTTCTCTACGGTTGTTGCTGCCGCATTGCGTGCGCAGGTGGGAGGCGTCAGGACTTCCCCCTTCGCGCCGATCTCTTTTTTGGTCACTCGCCGGCTCCTAAAAAGTAACCTTCCGTCAAGTGGAAGTGGAAATATTTCCCAGACGCTTTACCTAGAACACGGGCGGATCTTTATTGAGCGATCCCATGCCGTCAACGCGTTTGGAGCCACAGAAATTCTTCATCGTCTTCGATCATGACTTCCTCCAATTCTACGCCATCGCACCAATGAATCGGCCGGACGAGTTTGTTCTCGCAATTGTCGCTTTCGACTGATAAGCTCAGCGAAAACGCAATGAATTCCTCGCAAACTCCTACCTACTATGGCCGATTCGTTCAAGATTCAATGTCCCGGCTGCAAGGCGCATATCCGTCTGCCGGTTGAATTGGCAGGCACGGAAACAGTGTGCCCAGGCTGCCGTCAGCGGATGAAGATTCCCGACATCAAGAACACGGCCCTGCCGGCACAAATCGTTCACGAAATTGCTGCTCCGCCTCCGTTGCCCCCGGCCTCTTTGATTCAATCTTCGCCGCCCGCAGTGACGAGATCCAATCCCACGGGGCCGACAAAAAGCAGTAGCCCTTTTGATTTTGATTCGGCCGAGGAGGTTGAAGATGACGAGGGCGAAGACGACATCGATCGGCCTCGCCGACGACGGCAGGAACCTCATCGCGGCACTGCAATTTTGGTCATGGGGATTCTCGGCCTCCTTTTCTTTTGACCAGTGGGAGCGATCGCCTGGATGTGGGCAAATGAAGACCTTCGCAAAATGGCGACCGGGCGGATGGATCCTGACGGCCGTGGAAACACAGAGGCCGGGAAGCTTCTCGGTATCATCGCTACGGTTCTCGTTCTGACTGCCGTATTTTTTATCGTGTTCTACTTTTGCGCTTGCGGGGTATTCGTTTCGGCAATCGGAATTGGCGCGGGCCGACCCCAGCGGTTCTAAGAGCGGCCGGAAATAACGAACCAGAAAATCCGGACAACACTGGTTTTTTCCATTAACGCCGGCCCCTTTTAGGAAGCAATGTGACCAACAACACGCATTGCGTAACGCGGATCAAAGACATCGTGGCCCAGGAGTGTTACGATCAGATTATCGCGGGATGTCGTTTGGCCGCGGCCTCACTTGGCTGCTATCTGATTGAAGTTGAGCAATTTTGGACAGGTGCCGACGTACCAAGCCGCTCCGCGTGATCCAGGTCATCGTCGATGACTCGTCGGACTGGTCAACTGGTAGTCTCGACGCGAAACGCGATTATCGCCTCGGCAGCGGCGTGTACTCCCAGTGCTTGTCCCAGGGCGGACCCGAGAGCTTCTTCACTGAGATTTTCGGGCCGTGACAGACGGGGCACGTTCCGTAACGCCGAGCGTTTCCAAGGCCGGTCAAGCAGTCTTCGCATCGGAACAAAACGGCCCCATGGAGATCGTCGAAGCCTTCCAGAAGTCCCCGTGGAATTCGCTTTGGCAAATGCCATGAGCCGACCGTTAACCCGTAGATCCAGTAGCTGAAGTGATGGGGCGTCGGTAGTTCCTGGCCGTCTTCGTCGAGGATTCGTTCTTTCGTGAGCGGATTTTGCAGGGGGATGGCGGCCAGTTCGTCGACATACCCCAAAATTTTTTCGATCAGGTCTTCATCCGCACAATCAATCGCGTGCTCGACTGCTTCCGAGATCTTTTCGTCGGCCCATCCGCTCACGTTGATCGTCGGTTTCTTGTGAGCCATCGATGTCGCGATCGTCTCGATCTTGGCAAGTCGGCGATGATGGGAAGTACTCATAATTGCTTCTCCGAAAGAAGTCGTTCGAGTTCACCAATACGTTGATCGATGTCTTGCAGTTCATGGAACTTGTTGCCGATCTCCAGAATCGCCTTGGCCGCGTTTAAGCGGACGGATTCCCCTTCTCCACGCAACAAAGACCGCAAAGTTTCGGCCGCTTCCGTCATGCCGTCAGCCAGCCGGCCCAACGCCCGCTCGGTCATCGCCGCTCGGTGACTTCGCACGAGTTGGCGGAATGTGGAATCGGTCCGCCAGCGGTGGATCGTGCGTTCGCCGACGCCGGTTCGCTGGGCA
>JBAXFO010000705.1:0-3182 GCA_037139885.1 Planctomycetota bacterium | reverse complement strand
GCCGCTCCTCAACAAATCCGCGGGGATTCCGATAAAGTTATGTGTAAATGACAGAACCGCTCACCCCACCCTACGGGTTTTGCGCACCGGGCTGTCGAGCAAGCTTGTGTTTCAGCGGTCAAACGATTGCTCGACCACGTCGATGACGCGCCGCGCCAGGTCGCCGCGCGGCACGAGCGGATATTGGCCGTCGAGCGGTCCTAACAGGGCCCAATCGGCGGCCTCTTCGAGCGTGTTGATCACCATGAAGTCGGCGTGCGATTGCCGGCGCGAGTGTTCGCCGATCGCGATCAACTCGGGCATGGTTTTGTCGACTTCGAGCTTGAATTTGACGACGAGGCCACGAAATCCCCAGGGCTCGCGGAAGAGGTCGACGAGTTTTGGCGTGCGGGTGAGCCGCAGCCAAAGTTCGGGCTCATCGCTCTTGATTTTGCCGGCGGCGCGGTCGATGAATCGCCCCTGGACGGCGCCGGTGCGTTCGTCGAACGTGGCGGCGGAGTCGGGAGCGAAGATGCCGGCGGCGCGGTAATCGCTGACGGCGGCCGTGTGGAGGACGGCGTCGAGGCCATCGTGGCGCAGGCTGGCTTCGAGCAAGACATGCAGGTCGTCGAAGGTTTGGTACTTCGACACGGACCAGCGTTCGTCGGGGAAATTTTTGAGGCCGCGGGCGAGATCGACGACGACTTCGGGATGCGATGTGACGAGGCGCACGCGATGGCCGCGGCGCCAGGCCTCCAGGGCCAGGCTGGCTCCGGTACGGCCCGTGAAAATATTGGTGATGCAACGAACTTTGTCGATGAGCGTTTGGGTGTTGCCGGCGGTGACGAGGACATTCATGACGGCTCTCGAAGAGGGGCAAGCGCATTCTATCGGCGCCGGCGTCCGTGATGCGGTCGGCGTCAGTTCGAGGCGGTGGCGGGAGTGCGGGGTTTGCCGAGATCGAGATCGGCGAGATGGCGGCGCACGGAATCGTCGAGGTTGGGATAGGCGCGTTCGAGGCGAGGCTTGAGCGGGCCCGGACGGCTGTTCGTGCGCAGTTCCTGCAAGTAGGAGAGGAGCGCCTTCTTCGCATCGGGCGTGGTGCGGAGCATGAGGTGCGTCCACGCCCAGGCTTCGCGATATTCTGCGGGGGTCATCTGCTGGACATCCGACAGGCGTTCGAGGCGATCGAGATCGTATTTCATCGTCGCGGACCGCATGGCTTCCAGGTGCTGATAATTGACGCCGTTCCACGTCGACGGCATTTCGAAGTATTCGGCCAGGCCTTCATCGAGCCATAAGGGAACATCCTTGAGGGCGGAGTGGAGCAAGGCATGGGTCAATTCGTGGCGCAGGTCTTGCTGCACGCGGTCGCCCCACGACGTGTAAACCAGGAGGTCGTCGGCGCCGCCGAGGCGTCTGGGCTGCGAGACGAAGAAGGCACGCCGTTTGGGCAGGTCGGGATACTTGCCCTTCATGTACGTTTCGTATTTGGCGCGATCTTCGAAGAGGTAAACCTGAATGATCGTGTTCGATTCGGGAACTTGCAATTCCTTGTACACGTTTTCCCGCAAGGCGGAAAGCTCGGCGAAGAGGTTGTTGTTTTTGGGGAGGTCGAAATCGTAGTAGAAGACGAACTGCGAAACGCGCGTCGAATGTTTGCCGGGCATGCCGCCGTCTTTGTCGGCCTTGGCGGTCGGCTCGGGCGGGGCGGTGCCGTTCAGGATGGGAAACGACTGGCAGCTCGCCAAAACGACGAGGCCCAACATCGCGATCCATCCGCGTTGGCCAAAGAGCCTGCCCATGCGACGCTTCCTTGCTCGGAAAGTTACCAGGGGCGGATGTTAGCCAGATCGCGATTGCGATGCAAGCCGAGTTGAAGGCGGAGAGGGCGGAAGAATGGGAGGAAGGGGGGCTGCACACGGAGAGTCGCTTCGCGTTGGCCGAAGGGGGCGGCGAATTCTTCGATCCAAGTTGCGATGGCTTCCCGAACAATCGCGATTGGCGCCGAAATCGCTACTTTTCCTTTGTCCTCGTCCGCGTCAGGCATTAACATTCTTGGGAAGACCACTCGGGCGTGGTTTTCATGTCGTTCCAGCGAATAGGCCAATCATGCAGCGTGACGTCCTTAGCATTATTCTCGGCGGCGGTCGAGGATCGCGGCTTTATCCCCTCACCATGCTCCGGAGCAAGCCGGCAGTGCCCATCGCGGGCAAATATCGGCTCATCGATATTCCGATCAGCAATTGCATCAACAGCGGCTGCAACCGCATTTATGTGCTCACCCAGTTCCTCAGCGTCAGCCTGCACCGCCATATCGCGAACACGTACAAGTTCGACCCTTTTAGCCGGGGTTTCGTCGAAATCTTGGCCGCCCAGCAGACGAACGAGGCCAGCGACTGGTATCAAGGCACCGCCGACGCGGTGCGGCAAAACGTGCGCTACATCCATGAAGACCCCTGCCAGGACATTCTGATTCTCTCCGGGGATCAGCTCTATCGCATGGACTACCGGCAGATGTATCAGACGCATTGCGACAGCAAGGCCGATGTGACCTTGGCCGTGTTGCCGGTGAACGCCGAGGCGTCGCCGGGGTTCGGCATCGTCAAGCTCGATGAAACGGGTCGGGTCAACGGTTTCATTGAGAAGCCACAAGCGCAGGAGCAATTGGCCCCCTTCCATACGCCGAGCTCGTGGATCGACGCCCGCGGCATCGCCAGCAACGGCCGCAACTATCTCGCCAGCATGGGCATCTATTTCTTCAACCGCGAAACTCTCTTCAGCCTGCTCAATGCCGCTCCGCTGGCGACCGATTTCGGCAAAGAAATCTTTCCGCGCATCATCGGCAATTTGAAAGTGCAGGCGCATCTGTTCGACGGCTACTGGGAAGATGTCGGCACGATCAAATCGTATCACGACGCGAACCTGGCTCTGTGCTCTCCCAATCCGCCGTTCGAATTCAACTCGTCGAGCGGCGTCATCTTCACGCGTGCACGTTATCTGCCCGCGTCGCGCGTCAATGCCGCCCGGCTCGAAAACGCCCTCATCAGCGATGGTTGCGTGATCGGGGCAGGAACGACAATCCAACGCTGCGTCGTCGGCATCCGCACGCAGATCGGCCGCAACGTGACGCTGCGGAACAACGTCATCCTCGGCGCCGACCGCATCGATGCAGCGATCGGGACCGCGTCCTTTCGTCATTT
>JBAXFO010000704.1:0-3185 GCA_037139885.1 Planctomycetota bacterium | reverse complement strand
GATCGGACCCAAAGCCCGAATCCACCGCTGCCTCCATCGGTCAATTGGGCGACAATTCTCCGTTGCGTCGTGGTCGCAGTGTTGGGCGGCTGGTTTACGTTTGCTTGCATTCGGCCGCTGACACCGCGCGAGGTTTGCAGTCAATTCTGCGCTGCGACAACGGCTGAGGCCGCAAAAGCGTTTTGCACCTCGAACCTGCACGCGGCGGTAATCGCCCTGTTCCGCCATAAAAGGCCCTTGTATTCCGGCGATTTCATCGAAATCGTCCATGAAGCGGCAGCGCCGCCAGACGTCGGTGGAATCTTTGTCGGCGTTCGCATGCGCACGTTCATTCCCGCGGCGCGAAAAGACATCCTCATCGATGGCATTTTTCACGTGATCAACTCGAATGGCTGGAAAGTCCAGGAATTGAACATCTTTTCGGCCGAACGAGAGCCGCTCGAACCTCCGATCAGCCTGGCGACGGGATACGCTTCGCTCTTCGACCCGCCGGGCATACCTGATCAGGCCCCTGCGGAGCGCCGTATTGACCAGGGCGTTCGGCCGCAACCGCAGGCGACGAAGAAACACGACCCAGTCGTCCGCCCATTTTTCGTAAAGGGGGAAAATTTCGTAAAGGGGGCAAAGAATCCGGCAAGCGCTTCCAGCAATTCTGGATTTGGCAAATGGGTGGGTGGGTGCTTCCTGGCTGGAGCCGCCCTGATATCCGGGCTGTGGAAAAGCATCTGGCAAAAGAAGACGAATGATTAACTCTCTTTTTCGAAGGCGAGAGAATGAAAGAAGCGAAACGTCAATTTTGGCTGAACTCATCGGGCGTTGCGTCTGGACCGCACACCGTCCGCCAAATCCATATCAAGCTGGCCTCTACGGAGATTACCTGGCAAACCTTGGCTTGCGAAGTAGGCGACACAAGGTGGACGCCGCTCATCGACCTCCCGGGCATCGGTCCCCCGTTGGCTGCGCCCATTTCGGCCTACACCGTTCCAGCGTTAAGGCCGCAAATTACTGCGATTGACGGCGCCCCAACGCCGTTGTTTCATCCAACGCCTCAGGCGGGGCTCAAAGTCCTGCCACGATTGTTCAACGGCCTAATCACGGCGGACATCACCGTCTTTTTCTTTGTTTGTACTTTGGGCTTCTTGGAGCAGAGAGCCGAATGGGGTGGGCCACAGGGTGCGGAACCGACGGTCGCCGATATTTTGCTCGGCGTACTCGCCATTGCCATTATCGTCGTGGCTGTCGCCGCCTGGACCGGCCTCTTGTTGCGGCAAAACTGGGGCCGGTGGCTTTGGTTGGTCTTCGTCGGATTCGGACATTTGTTTTCCCTTGGAGCCTCGTTCTACGAGACCTCGACTCGCTGGCATTTTCCGGACGCGCTGGTTAGTCTGTCGTCGACCATTGACGGCCTGTTGCTTGGACTCGCTTTCTTCTCGCCTCTTGCAAGCGAGTTCGGCAGGGCGGGCCGTGCTAAAGCGAACTAACCAACCTTCAGCTTTCGACCGTAAAATCGTCGGCGACCGCGAAGACCATGCCGTTGGGCAGAGATCTGCCTTTCGCTCAGCGTGCTTCGCTGGTCTCGCACTGAGTCCACGCCCCACTCCCGAACCGCACCACGCGATCGCCCACCGCGCCGAGAATGGTTGCGGCTGCTTAACTCGGGACTCGCCGGGTCGAAAGACTTTCCACACGACAGGGCAATCGTCCGCGGCGGTGACGATCCGTTCCTGCGTCACCTGCGATCGAGCTTGGCGCAGGCGCGGAACGCCGATCTGGCAGTGTCATTCGTGCTCGAAAGCGGCGTTCGGAGCATCATCGAGCATGTCCGGGATCTCCTGGAGAGAGGCGGCCGTCTCCGGTTGGTCACCGGCGACTACCTTGGCGTCACCGAACCCGAGGCACTTGCGCACCTGTTGGATCTGAGGGGTGACGTCCATTTGCGCGTCTTCGAGGCCGGCAACAGCAGCTTTCATCCCAAGGCGTATCTCTTCCATCGCGGCGACGGTTCGAGCGTTGCGTACGTCGGTAGCTCGAACCTCAGCGCAACCGCGCTTGGGTCGGGCGTCGAATGGAATTACCGCGTAGTCTCCCGCGTCGAGCGAAATGGTTTCGCTGACGTGCTTACAGCGTTCGAGGCTCTGTTCGGCCATCCGAAGACCGTCGCGCTGACCGCCGACTGGGTGGATGCGTACCGGAAACGAAGGGTCATCGTGCCGATTCGGGAAACGGGCGTCACCACCACTGACGCAGCACCGCCGCCGCCCGGACCGCACGCAGTCCAGCAGGAGGCTCTGCTTGCGTTGCAGTCGACGCGTCAGGAAGGCAACATGGCCGGACTGGTCGTGTTGGCGACGGGGTTGGGGAAAACCTGGCTCGCGGCCTTCGACACCAATCGCAATGAATACCGCCGGGTGCTCTTCGTCGCTCATCGGGAAGAGATCCTGTCGCAGGCGATCGAGACGTTTCGGCGCATTCGGCCAAGTGCCCGACTCGGACGCTACACCGGCGCCGAGAAGACGGCGGACGCCGACATCCTCTTCGCGTCGATCCAGACGTTGGGAAAGTCGACGCACTTGCGACAGTTTCCGCGCGACGCCTTCGACTACGTCGTGATCGACGAGTTCCATCACGCGGCGGCGGCGACGTATCGGCGGCTCATCGAGCACTTCACACCCGGGTTCCTGCTTGGACTGACGGCGACGCCGGAGCGAACGGACGGAGGGGATCTGCTGGCACTGTGCCAGGAGAACTTGGTCTATCGCTGCGATTTGGCCGCAGGCATCGAACGCGGCCTCTTGTGCCCGTTTCGATACTTCGGCGTGCCCGACGACGTCGACTACCGAAACATTCCCTGGCGTGCAAGCCGTTTCGACGAGGCGGCCCTGACGACCGCCGTGGCGACGCGCAAGCGAGCCGAGAACATTTTGGAACAGCACCGCAAACGGGGCGGGAAGAAGACGTTGGCGTTTTGCTGTTCCCAACGGCACGCCGACTTCATGGCGGCCTTCTTCAGCGAACGAGGGCTCCGAGCCGTCGCCGTCCACTCGGGTCCTGGGAGCGGACCCCGGGCGGCGTCGCTGGAGCAACTGGAGGCCGGTGACCTCGACATCATTTGCTGCGTCGACATGTTCAACGATGGATTTCCTTCACGCAGGCGTCGACGTGATGCGTATCGGGCGTGGTCATCG
>JBAXFO010000703.1:0-3193 GCA_037139885.1 Planctomycetota bacterium | reverse complement strand
GCGTCAACGCGGCCACCACCTCGCTGGGCGTCTGCTGCCGCTGCGCCGGTTCGCGGGCCATCATCTTCAAAAGCACGTCTTCGAGAGCCGCCGGTGCATCGGGCCGCAAGTCGCGCAGACGCGGCGGATCGCCCTGCAAACGTGCGGTCAATTTTTCCAGATGGTCGGCTCCCGGAAACGGAGCTTTGCCGGTGAGCAGATAAAAGAGCGTGCAGCCAAGGCTGTAAATATCGGCTCGAATGTCGGCGTTATGGGCGTCGATGGCTTGTTCGGGGGCGATGTAGTCGACTGTGCCGATGAGGCGGCCGGCTTGCGTCAGCGGTTGCTGCCCGTCCTCTTCACGTTCGAATTTCGCCAGGCCGAAGTCGAGGATTTTAATGACCGGCCCACCGTCGGCCCCTTTCACCAGGAGCATGTTGCTCGGCTTCATATCGCGATGGACGACGCCCTGAGCGAACGCATGTTGCAGCCCAATGGCGGCCTGGCGGATGTATTCCGTCGCGAGCTTGATCGGTTGCGGGCCTTCGTCGCGCATCTTCTTGGAAAGATCGGTGCACTCGAAGTAATCCATCACCAGATAGGGGATCTTGTTCGTCTCGTCGGCGTCGCGCAGCAGGACGATGTTCGGATGCACCAGAGCCGCGGCCGTCTGCATCTCGCGGCGAAAGCGATCCATGGCCTTGCCGCTGAGGGCGTGGTCGGCATGGAGCATTTTGACGGCGACCATCCGCCCCAGACGAATGTTCCACGCCCGATAGACCTGCCCCATCGACCCTTCGCCGAGCCGAGAATGGAGGCGGTTGGCGCCGACGACCAAACTGTCGGCCTGATTCTTGAGAAGGAGGCTGACCTGGAACGGCGTCAACCAGTTGCGGCGCAGCAGTTCCTTGCAGAAGGCGTGCAGATCCGCTTCCTGGGCGACCCAATTGCGAAGCTCCTCCACCTGTTGCGGATTGAGGAAGAATTGATCGCTCAGCCAAGTGAGCAATTCGGTGGACGACGAAAAAGCCATGCCGGCGAACCAGTGCGAGGAGAAGAGATCAGAGACTATCTTAATTGGACCGCCCGGATTCGGCTATTCCAAAGCCCCAAACAACCCAGGCAAAGCATGTTCCGCGAAATCCCCCTGCGGCAAGGTCTTTCCAATCGGCACAATCGCGTCGTCGCATCGGGAGGGCCGATTCGGTCCAGGAACCGACAGGACCGGCAGAAACGCTAACGCTTCGCCATTTGCGCGGACCCGATTGCACGATTCGCTTCAGTCCGCATGGCGGCGAACGGAACGTGGAGTAGTCTTCAGCGATGTGAGTCGCTCAGGCTCGATGCGTTCGCGTCACGCCGATGTCGTGCGTTCGAGCCGGGCTTCTTCGGGAAAGGATTCTCTCATGTCAAAATCGCATCGCCTCTTGGTCGCCGCCGGCCTGCTGCTGACGACCACCTCCTGGATCAAAGCTCAGGACCCCATCCCCGTCGGTTATCCGACGTATCAAGCCTGGGGCCCCGCCCCGATCTTCTATCAACCGCCGATGTCGCAATATCCGCCGCAATACGGCTATCCTCCGCAACAGCAGGTCTATTTGCAGCCGCCCCAGGGTTATCCGCAACCTTCCATGCAATTGATGTCGAACGTTCACGGCGGCCAACCGCAGTACGGCCCCCCGCAGGGTTACGCCCCTCCGGCCGCTCAACCCGTACCGCAATCTTCGGGCCCCGCGACCTGCGCCGGTTGCAGCAGCGGCCATTGCAATCTGCTGAACGGCTCCCACCTCGCCTCGATCAAGGGTTGGTTCGCTAACCTGCATCCCTTTGCGAACGGCCACGGCCACAACGGCCCGCGCGGCCCCGTCGTGATCGACAGTCTGCCGACCCATCCCTACGCCCGCAGTCCCCGCGACTTCTTCATGTTCTACGACAACCTCGAAGCCGAACGCTCCCGCGACTTGCGGCCGACGCTGATCCCGTGAGCGCCGTCCATTCCGAGCCCAGGGTCGCCGATCCTGGGCTCTGCCAGCGACCGACAGGGCGACGCCCAGCAATGCCTCGGCCGCGTCGTCGCTTCCCTTTTGAGCTCGGCGTCGGTACGATTCCCTTGGGGCTGCGGCGCCAATTCAAGGAAAGACGACTCGGTAAGCACCAGCGATGAACAAACCCTCGGATCGGGATGTGCAAGCATGGGCGCGGCGTGAATTGCATGTCGGCTTGGGTGCGACGCCGGCGGAGGTGCGCCAGGCCGCGCTGCGGGTCGTCGGTGCGGCTCGCGCCATGCCGACGCTCGACGACGCCATCGCCATCGGCGTGGCGCTGGGCCGGTCGCGCGAGAACGTCGAAACCTTCATGCACGAGGCGTATTTCTCACGCGACGAAGACGGGCTCGCTCGCGCCATCGAGGAATTCGGCCGCGAGTTCTTCAAGATTCCCCGACCCGAACGAGTGACCCGCTGGACCGAGCTGCGGGGCCGGGCGAGCGCGTTTCCCTGGTGGCGTTCACGAATCGATCATTTCGAAAAAGGACTCGACATCGAGCCCCCGAGTGAAACGTCCCATCCCCTCGCGGACATCGCCTTCGAATTGTTTCTCCTGCCTCCCACCGAACGGGCGGCCCGGCGGCGCGAGTTCGTCGCCTCGGTTCGTGCGACGAAGACCACGAACGAAGACATCGCGGCGTTCCGGCAAACGCATCCCGAGATTGCGAATCTCGCCAGCGAACTTTTCGACGATTTACGCTCGTCCAACGCGGCGCCGAAACGAGTCGCGACGGTCGCCAAAACGGGCGGTACGTATTCACCCCGAACGCCAGCGCTGTCGCCACGACCGCAATCGAGCAATCGCGGCTGGCCCGTTTTTGCGATCGTCATGGTGGGAGTGATTCTGATTCGGGTGGTGATCGGGCTCAACACGCCCTCGATTCAGCGGCCGCTCGCTCCCCGGTTCGATGTCCCGCCCAAGATCCCCGACAGGGAAAAGATCAGGGTCGACAACGAGAAAAACAAGATCGACGAGATCGACGAAGCCATCCGGCGACTCAAGCAAAAACCAGAGCAGAAATGACGTTGCGGACTCCATCCCGTGGATCGGTATGACGGATCTTCCCGACGACATGAACCGTTGGCCGACCGACCCCTACGCTCTGTTGGGGGTGACGAGCGGGATGCCCGCCCGGGACATTCGCAAGGCGTACACCGAGCTCATTCGC
>JBAXFO010000702.1:0-3198 GCA_037139885.1 Planctomycetota bacterium | reverse complement strand
GATAAACTCTTGGCGTCCTTAGCGTCTTGGCGGTTCAGCCGTATTGAAACCCCGTCTGAACCGCCACGACGCCAAGAACGCCAAGAGACGCGGAATGTTGGGACAGGCGACCTAGGTCGATGATTGAGGGGAATATGTCAGGACTCTCGATAAACTCTTGGCGTCCTTAGCGTCTTGGCGGTTCAGCCGTATTGAAACCCCGTACTCGTCAGAAATCGGAACGTCATGGATATCGTATTTCTCTCTCCGGCAGACGCGCTCGCTCGGCTCAATGCCGGGCAGTCGCTCGAGAACCAGGCCCTGGCCGATGTCGATCTGCAAGGTCGCGACCTGCGCAAGATCGTCGTGCGCGGCATGCAGTTTCACAACGCGAACCTCGCCAAGGTCGATTTCGCCGGCGTCGATTTGACGGGAGCCACGTTTGTCGGCTCGAATCTTGCGGGCGTGCGTTTCAACGGGGCGAATCTCACCGAAGCGATGTTCGAGGACTGCCAACTCGCCGGCGCCAATTTTGACGGAGCCAAGCTCGTCCGGGCCGTCGTCACCGCGACCGTGTTGACTTCGTCCTCCTGGATCGGCGCTCGCCTTGAACGTGCGGTCCTGCTCGAATGCACGCTCGCCAAGGCTGTGTTCGCGTCGGCGTCGATCATCGAGACGCGCGTCATCGGCTGCCCCGCGCCGCAAGTCGACTTCACCGATTGCAATCTCGACGGCAGCACGTTCACCGAATGCGATCTCACGAAGGCGACGTTCGCGAATGCCGCCTTTCAGTTCACGTTCATCGACGCCTCGAATCTCGCCGAAGCCAACATGGCCACGGCCCGCTTCGGCGGAGCCCATCTCATCGGCTCCGATCTGTCGAAGATCGCGTCGTTGCCCAAAGATTGCTCGAAGCTCGATCTCGACGGTTCGAATCTCAGCGGCGTCAATCTCTCGGGCAAGATCTTCGCCAGCGCCAATTTCTCGAACGCCAATCTCGACCATGCCAACCTCAGCGACTGCCAGCTCAAATTCGCCGACTTCGAGAACGCGAACCTGACGGCCGCCAATCTGACGCGTGCGAACCTGACGCACGCCAGCGGCACGAAGGCGAACATGACGGGCGTCGACCTTACAGCCGCGAATCTGGAGAAGGCTTCCTTCCGCGAAGCCGTCTTGATCGACGCGATCTGGACCGATTGCAATCTGCGCGACACGAAACTCAACCTCGCGGTTTTCGACGCCGTTCGCCTGGCCGACGCCACGATCGACGGCGTCGGTTTCCAGCTCAAAGACTTTCGCAAGGTCGATATGTCGGGCCGCGACTTGAAGAACTGCGAGTTCAAGAATTGCGATTTCACCGAAGCGAAACTCGTGAAGGCGAATCTCGCGGGCGTCAGTTTTCGCAACTCGAATCTCGAAAAGGCCGACCTGAGCGGCAGCAATCTCGACGGCGGGCCCAGTTTCGTGCAGGCGAAGCTCATCGGCACGAACTTTACGGGAGCCCATGCCCGAGCCGCCGACTTCCGCGAAGCTGTGCTCGAGCAGGCGGATTTCACGAAGGCTCATTTCCTGCTCACCGATTTCGAAGGCGTCGATCTGGGCAAGGCGATCATCAAGGAGTCCGTTTTCGAAAAATGCGACATGACGGCCGTGGCGCTCGCGGGCAAGGATCTCACCGCTTGCAACTTCAACAACAGCGACTTCACCCGGGCGAATCTCGCCGGGGCGAACCTCACCCGGGCCATTGTTTATGGGGCCAGCTTTCGCGGCGCCAATCTCGCCAAGGCGAACCTCACACAGGCCAGCGCCGGCTCCGCCGACTTCAGTTCGGCGAATCTCGAAGAGGCCAATCTCGCAGGCGGCCATTTCAAGGGCGCCGCCTTCGCCGAAGCCAAACTCACCAAGGCGAATTTCAAGAAGAGCGATCTCGCGGAAGCTCAGCTCGCCAAAGCCGACGCGACCGGGGCCGACTTCAGCGAATGCAAGATGATCTATGCCGATCTCTCGTACGCGAAGATCGAAGGCGCCATCTTGCAAGACGCCGATCTGCAAGGCGCGAACCTGCACGCCATCGCCGACGCCGGAGCCAAGTGGTCCGGCGCGAATACGAAAAATTCCCGTAAGACCGATAAAGACCGGCTCGCCGGCGAAACCTGGCAGATCCCCAAATAATCCAATGGAGACGATCCCATGCTCGCGCTCGAACAGTCCATGCACCTCGGCCCCGCCACAGTCGTCAAAGTCGACGGCGACCGCTGCCATGTCGATGTCGGCGAACACTATTGCTGGGCGCAGCTCGCCCTCGCGTTCCCTTATCAGCCAGCCGCGAACGACATCGTTCTGGTCGCCGGCCAGGAAGAGCGTTGGTACGTCATCGGCGTCCTCAAAGGCTCGGGGATCACGCAACTCACCGTTCCGGGCGACCTATGCATTCGCGCCCCGCACGGCTCCATCGAACTCAACGCCGCCCGCGGCATTCGCCTCAAAAGTTCGCTGGTGAAAATCATGGCCGAGCAGTTCGAAACGATCGCCCGCTCGGCCTTCGAGAATTTCACGGAAGTGACCCGCTGGGTGAAGGAGACGTTTCAACTCCGCACGGGCCGCATGCGCAGCCGCGTCGATGACGAGTTCGACCTCAAAGCAGGCAGCATTCAGCAGCGGGCCCGCGAGGATGTGAAGATCGACGGGAAGAAAATTCATTTGGGGTGATTCGGTGAACGGACGTCGTTCTTCATCGTGCCTCAAACAACATTCGTACGGAGATGGTTTTATGTTCCCCGCATCGACCAAAGGCGCCGGCATGTGCTCCGCATTTCCGGACGTGTGCAAGGTTCCCGCCCCGCCGGCTCCCTTCGTCCCGACGCCGTTTCCGAATATCGCTCAACTCGCCCAGGCCAACGGCGGCACCTGCTCGAGCAAGGTGAAATTCGACGGCAAGGAGGCGGCCACCGTCATCACCGAAATCACCATGTCGAGCGGCGACGAAGCCGGCACCCTCGGCGGCATGATATCGGGAACGTTCAAAGGCTCCGCGAAATATAAGAAGGGAAGCTCGCGAGTCAAAGTGGAAGGCAATCCGGTCGTCTATCACACGACCATGATCGGCCAGAACAACAGCGGCAATCCGAACCATCCGGCCGGCGTCCAGGTCGCGCCGAGTCAGACGAAAGTCACGGTGATGCCGTGATGGTTGGAGTTTTGCACGACGTCATGCCG
>JBAXFO010000701.1:0-3200 GCA_037139885.1 Planctomycetota bacterium | reverse complement strand
GAACCAGACGATCGAGAACGCCGAACAGTACGGCACGGTCGTGAACGATTGCTTGACGGCGGGTCAATTTTCGATGCACTCCGACCTCTTGCTGCACGGCTCGGAAGCGAATCAATCGACGCGGCGGCGGTGTGGCTTGACTCTGCGTTACGCGTCGGCGGACGTGCGGGCATATCTCGATTGGAACCAGAAGGGGGTCTGGGTTAGCGGCAGCGATCTCACCGGCCACTGGAGCAATCGCCCTCGCCCCGGGGCCGAGTGACCGAAGTCGTGGCCGGAAGTCGCCATTGGTCGCTCGGGCCGCATGGGAAGCTTGATGGAGGACGCACCGCTTTCTCCTTGCAAGTTTCTCGTCGCCCAGTCATCCTACACACCATACGTTGCGGCACGACGCTTTGTCGGGAGTTTGAAACATGTTGCGACTTGCGAAACCTCAGACGTCTCCGCCCAAGTGCGACGGAGTCCGTCGGCGAGAGTTCTTGCAAGTTGGCTCGCTCGCCCTCGGCGGGCTCACGCTGCCGCACCTCCTTCAGGCACGCGCCGCCGCTGCCGCAAACGGGCAGCCCGTTCGGAACACGTCGGTGATCCTGCTCTTCCTCGACGGTGGCGCCCCGCAACACGAGACGTTCGACCCCAAGCTCGACGCACCGCGTGAGTACCACTCGTTCTTCGGCGGCACCCAAACTCGAACGCCGGGCATCCACTTCGGCAGCCACTTTCAGCGCCTGGCGACCCAAACACAGCGCATGTCGATCCTGCGCACCTTG
This sequence comes from Planctomycetota bacterium, assembly GCA_037139885.1. Classification (GTDB taxonomy): domain Bacteria; phylum Planctomycetota; class Planctomycetia; order Gemmatales; family Gemmataceae; genus JAIEPT01. The sequence goes on along the minus strand of JBAXFO010000701.1, from coordinate 2,433 downwards.
ACCCACGGCGACGGCGATCACGGCGGCGCCACCCATTGGATGAAGACCGGCCAACCCTGGCCGCCCGAGTTCTTCGGCAAGGCCCCGACCATCCCGCAACAGCATCCGTCCGTCGGCTCCGCCCTCGCCCGAGTTCGCGGCCCCGTCAATACGGCGACCGGCGTCCCCAACTACGTCCGGGTGCTGAGCAACCACGGCGGCTTTCCCGGCGACGACGGGGCGTGGCTCGGCCAGGCGTGCTCGCCGCTCCGCATCGGCCAGTCGCGCGAGAATCCAATGCTCGCCGACATGACCCTGCGCGTCGGGACCGAACGCCTGGCCGATCGCCGATCGCTCCTGCGGCAGTTCGATACCTTCAATCGCCAGCTCGACGCCAGCGGAACGGCGGCCGCCCTCGACGGCTTCCACCAACAAGCCCTGGACGTCGTTCTCGGCCGGGCTCGCTCGGCGTTCGACCTCTCGCATGAGCCGCAGTCGGTGCGCGACCGTTACGGCCCGGGCCTGGGGCAAGAACTCTTACTCGCGCGGCGGCTCTGCGAGGCGGGAGCCGGCTTCGTCACGCTCAACAATGGGTACTGGGACTTCCACGACGGCCTGGCGCCGGGCTGCGACAATCTCTGCCCGCCCCTCGATCAAGCCGTCGCGGCATTTCTCGACGACGTCCAGAGCCGCGGCCTGGAGAACGACATCCTCTTGGTGGTGACGGGCGAGTTCGGACGCTCGCCGCGCATCAGCGGCGGCCCCGGCCGCGACCACTGGGCTCCGCTCAACTGCGCCCTGCTCACCGGCGGCGGACTGCGAATGGGCCAAGTCGTCGGCGAATCCGACAGCCGCGGTGGCTACCCGCGCTCGCGTCCGATCACGCCGGGCGACTTGTTCGCGACCGTCTTCCACGTCCTGGGCATCGATCCGCGGGTCCAATTCACTCATCCGTCCGGCCGCCCAGACCTTTCGCCGCACCGCGGACGCCGCAGTCGCCTGGTGCGTCAAGAAAGACGTACATCGCCCGGGTAGGCAGCCGTTTGCGTTTGTCGTCGGAGATGCCGAGCGTAGAATGATTTTGCCAGAGTTTTGGAAACACTCTTTACAAATAAGGGAAAATGCCGTGAGACCGACATGGGATTTCTTTTATTCGCGGTATCCCGACTATGAAACGAGCTCGGATTCCCCGAGCGTCAAGAGACAGATTGGCGGAGAAGTAGACGATTCTGGAATCGTCAACTCCTGTGCCATTCGGATGAGCCGGGGGCTGAATTATTCCGGCGTGCCCGTGCCGGGCCATTTTCACGGGCTTTACACGGTACGCGGTGCCGACAGGAAGCACTACGCTCTACGAGTTGCAGAGGTGCGTAAATGGCTGCCGCACGCCATTGGGAAACCCGATTTCGATCTCCACAAGAAATCGGGGACCGCGTTTGACAAGTCGACGCTCTCGGCCTTAACCGGCATCATCGCGTTCGACATTCACTTTTCCGACGCGACCGGACATCTCGATGCGTGGGACGGCGCGACCTTTTCGCATGAATACGCGGCTGCCGAATACTGGGTGAAGGCGAAGCGGATCACCGTTTGGGCGCTGAGCTGAGCGTCTATCTACGTTGCGACCACGCGGGATTCGCATATTTCGCTGCGACGAGATCGGCGATGGCCTGCCGTTCGATCTCGGTCCGAACTCCCCGATCGCGTTTCCGACGTGCTCATTTTCGTCGGCGTCGCCCACAGCGGCCTGTGCCACGTCCTGGCCGGCTACTGGGTCGCGATCTTCGCCCTGTTCGTCGCCTACGTCGGCACGCTGGGCTATGCTTTTCGCTTGTCCGTTCCGCTCGGCGACGTCATCGGTGGCCTCCGACTGGACGGACAAGCGGGAAGCTTATCCCACACTCAGAGCTTGTGCAGAAATCGGCAATCCGCCCGTGCGACCGCCGCCGGAGAAGCCGGTGAGGTAGGTCTGATCGGGGTCGATCGCGTACGATCGACGGACGTCGTCAAGGACGTCGAGGATGATGCGAACGCGTTGACCAGCCGGCGTGTTGTTGCCGGCGCCGAAGGGGCTGGCGAAGAAGACGTTCTTTTCTTGGCAAATCTTCTGCCACGACGCCCAGCCGGCCGGAGTTTCGCTGGCGGAGATGAAGAGCACAAGCGAGAACGGCTTACCCTTGGCGTAGCCCTTCGGGACGAAGAGCTGGTATTTCTGTTTGGTCGAGTCGAACCCGGCGGGGAGCGTCGAGTCTTTCGGGGGAAAGCCTCGTGCGGCAAACTCCCAGTCGAGCCGGGTGGCCCCGGCGACCCTCCGTTCGACCGGCTGCGCGGCCAGCGGTTTCACGAGAAAGAACATCAACGCGACGATGGTCATGACGCGGGGTTGCATGCGGTCTAGGCCTCGATGCTTGCGGGTGTCGGGCATGCTGTCACTCCGGGGCAAGCCGTCGCCCG
>JBAXFO010000700.1:0-3207 GCA_037139885.1 Planctomycetota bacterium | reverse complement strand
AAGGACTTCCCTCTTTTTGTAAATGCCAGCTGCACTAAGTTGGTGCCTATGGGGTGTCGCTTCGCTCAACCCCCGGCTAATCGCTGCCACCCCTCCGGGGTGAATGGCAGAAATCGGGAAGTTATTGATCGAGCAATCCTAAAACACGCTGGACTTGCGGATGGTGACGACGCGTTCGGCGGTGATGGCGCCGGTGGTGACGCTGATTTTGTAGCGGCCCTCCTTGGCGGCATGAAGGGTCCAGGTCGCGGGGCTGGGTTGCACGTTGCCGGCCTCATCTTTTGCGGCGGGCGCGAGCATCACGCGGGACTGCGAGCCGGGCGCGAGCGTCAGGCCGTCGGGGATTTTGATGCTCGCCTCGGCTCCCTTTTGGACATCGGCGACCAGAGCGACGATCGAAAAATCGCTCCCCTGCACCACGGGGCCGGGGTTCAAGATCGTGAGCTCCGGCCGACCGCCGACGTAGTCGACCCCATACGTGAACCCCAGATCGCGCGACTTGCCCGGCGGCATCAATTCGCTCTTCCAATAAAGCACGATCACCGAATCGTCGAGACGCTCGCCCGCGCGGATGGTCTTGCCGTCGGGGCGGACCGGCACCTCATAAAAGAACTTTTCGTTCCAGCCGGGATACTCCGTCAGGCTGACCCGGCTCGGGAATTCGAGGCGATCGCCCAGACGAAGGTTGAGCTGGGCGATCGTGCCGGGCACAACGAGGTCGGAGTGTTCGCGAGCCTGAATGTAATCGGGAATGTCTTTGCCGTGCAAATCGGTCACGCTCCGCACGATGCCCGCTCGCCCCGGAATCGCAAACAGCGGCGAATCTTTCTCGCCGATGTACGTATCGAGCATGATGCGAAAACTGACGTTGTGCGGCTTCGCGTCGTTGTTCGTGATCGTGTAATGCACGAGGCAGGTGTCGTAGTAGCGTTTGAAGACTCCTTCGGAGACCTCGATGGGATCGCCGGGAATGAGCTGAAGATGCTGGATGAGCGAGATTCCTTCCTCGGTAAATGTCCAGGTGAGGATGCGCGATTTGTCTTTGTACGTGACCATCGGGCCGTCGAGTTTGCCGTCTCGGCCCAGAACGCGGGTTTTGCCGTCGATCAGCAACACGACGCTGTTCGATTGACCGAGCGGATCGCGGAGGAGAGGCTTGCTTTCGTGCTTGGAGATTTTTTCTTGCAGTCCGAACATGAGCGAGTTGCCGATGCCCTTGTCGGGGCGGGCCGCCCAATCGATGCGTAGAGCGATCTTTTCGCGCGGGTCGATGTCGTCGGCGGCGTTGGCCGAAAAATAGTCGCGGAGCACGATGCCCAGGAGCAGAGCCACGAGCAAGGCCGCCGGAACCGCATGGCGCCAAAACGCAGGACGTGCATGCTGGAAACGCGACCGCGATGCATCCGGCGTAAACGCGATGTCGGGGTTGACGGTCGGCTCATCGAGCGCCGTCGCGGTCACGACCGGCTGTGGGTTCGCGGCAGGCAGCACGACTTTCGAGGTGCGGCGTTGGCCGCGAACGGCGGCGGTGACGGTGAACGAAAAGCGTTGGTTGCCGTTGGCGTGTACGGTCACCTTCGCCTTCCGCGTTTCGCCTGGGGCGGGCGGCACGGTGATTTTGAGCGGGATAGCGCACGTGCGGCCATTGGGTTTCGCGGCTCCGCTGTCGATCCAGGGTTGGTCGGCGGTGGCGTAGGCGTAAACGAGCTTCTTGTCCTGCGTGGCGACGACGAGGGAATATTCGAACGTCTCACCGGCGCTGCCTTCGACATGAATCGGCCTGGGCGTGAACTCCACCTTGGGGGGCTTGGCGAGGCCAAGGGCTTCGAAGAATTGCTGCACGCCCGCCACGCCGGGAGCCGTCGGCCCCTGCACGGGATACGCCAGGCCATTGGCGGCGAACCAGCGCGCGACGGCGCCCCCCTCGAACATCGGCACCGCCGCGTTCGGATTCGCCTTGGCCTTTTCGGCGATCTGTCGCGGCGACAGCGCTCCTGTCAAAGAACCTTCCGGGAACGGCAGCGGCGGCACCTCGATCCGCAGAGTGATGATGAAATTGCCCGCGTTCGATTCGACGATCAAATGCCCCTCTTGCGGCTTCAATCGGGCCCGCAAGCTTTTCCCGATGATCTGAATCGGGATGGTCATTTCTTCGGTCAACTCGAACTGCTTGGTCGAATGCCCGGCGAGCGTGAGCCAGGGGCAGTCACTGGTGACGACGCCATAAACGAGGCGCTGGCCCTGGTTTTCGAGGGCGAGATCGAGCGTGCGATCCGTGCCGATGCGGAGTTGGCCGAGGTTGATTTCGGTCGGCTCGACGCGCAGCTTGGGGCTTTCGAGCGTCTGCGAGGGGAGCTTGCCCAGAAGCTGATCGAGGCCGCGATTTGGACCGGGAAAGGCGGCCCCTTCCTTGGCGGCGCGGGCGAGATCCGCGCGGCCGATGGATCCGAAGAACGAGCCGAGATAGCCCTCCTTCAACACCGACACCGCTTCCTTCCAGTTTTGCTGGCAGGCCATCGCGAGTTGATCGAAGTTACGGCAGTTCACGCCGGAAGGAAAGACGAACGGACTGGGAAACGGTTGGGCGCCGAGATTGATGGGGCCGTCCGACGCCGCACGACCGGCGAGGGCGGCGCCGTCGAAATAGCAGTAATACGCTTCCGCGGGATTGACTCGCGAGCACTGCCGGCAGACGAGAGGCATTGCGAAAGAGTTCCTGGGGACGGGCGGTTATACGTTTCCCGGCCCAGGGTCGACGACCCTGGGCTTCGCGAACCAACCTCTACACCAACAGCTTCAAATGGACAGTGCCGATCTGCACGACGTCGTTGGCTTTGAGTTCGCGTTTCTCGCCGGGATAGACGCGCGTGCGGTTGACGAAGGTGCCGTTGGAGCTGTTGAGGTCTTCGAGCGTGAGAACGCCGCCGGCTTCATTGAAATGAATGACGGCATGCTGACGCGAACACCAGACGCGATCCGGCGGTTCCTGGTCTTCGAGATCGACATCGACCGGTTTTTCGTCGGCCCGGCCAATGTAATTGTAATCGGGATAAATGGGGAACTCGACGCCGACCTTGACGCCACGCATCACTTTCAGCCGAGGCTGCGCGCCGGCGGGGATGGCGCCCGACCCGGTCTCGACCGGCGTCGCTGCCGGCAGCGGTTGCGTCGGCGGCGGATCGGGAATTATGTCAGCAGGAATGGCCT
>JBAXFO010000699.1:0-3217 GCA_037139885.1 Planctomycetota bacterium | reverse complement strand
GGGGGATTTTGTAAAACAAGACCAGTGGATTCTTGTCCTTCCGGTTCATGGAAAGTCGCTCGCCCCGCATGATTCACTATCGCACGTCCCGTGGCCGTTCGTTTCCTCTGGGTGTCACCACCGCGCACGATGGCGTCAATTTCGTCGTCCTCTCCCGCGGCGCCACGGCGGTTTCCCTCATTGTCTGGCCCGTCGAAGGCGATGCTCCCCTGGGCGAATTTCCGCTGGACTATCGCAAGAACCGCACCGGCTATCACTGGCATATTCGCATCAGCGGCTTGCCCATCGCCTTCCGTTATGGCTGGCGCGTCGATGGCCCCAAGGGGCCTCTGCATCGTTACAATCGCGATCTCATTCTCATCGATCCGACGTGCGTCGCCCTCGCCGACGGCGCGCGCTGGGGCGAAAACGAGAAGCACTTTCAAGGCGAATGGGTCGCCGGCCGGGGAACGCATCGCCGCAGCCTCTTCCATCGCAAACCGTTCGACTGGGGCGAAGAAGCCCCCCTCGTCACGCCGATGGAAGACAGCATCATCTACGAACTCCACGTTCGCGGCTTCACCATCCATCCTTCCTCCGGCGTCGCCCACCCCGGCACCTTCGCCGGCCTGGCGGAAAAGATCCCGTATCTGAAAGAACTGGGCGTCACGGCCGTCGAACTTTTGCCCGTCCACGAATTCGACGAAGACGATTGCGTTTTCTCGAATCCGTTTACGAAACAACCCCTGAAGAACTACTGGGGCTATAACAGCATCGCCTTCGCCGCCCCCAAAGCCGCCTATGCCGCCAGCGGACCGCAACACGGGCAGATCGAAGAATTCCGCGAGATGGTGAAAGCTTTTCACACCGCCGGCATTGAGGTCATTCTCGACGTCGTTTTCAATCACACCGGCGAAGGGGATGACCGCGGCCGCACCTATTCCTTCCGCGGCCTCGACAACGACCTGTACTACATGCTCACGCCGGACGGGCATTACTTCAATTTCACCGGTTGCGGCAACACGGTGAATTGCAATCAGCCGATCGTTCGCGAAATCTTGATGCGCTGCTTGCAATACTGGATCGCCGATATGCACATCGACGGTCTCCGCTTCGATCTCGCATCGATCTTCGGCCGCGACGAAAAGGGAAATGTTCTGGTCGAGCCGCCGATCGTCGAAGAAATCGCCGGCGACAGTTTGCTCGCGGATACGAAGTTGATCGCGGAACCGTGGGACGCCGCCGGGCTTTACCAGGTGGGTTATTTCCCGTACGGGAAACGCTGGTCGGAATGGAATGGCCGTTATCGGGACGACGTGCGCCGCTTCTGGCGGGGCGAACCGGGCATGGCGGGGGCCTTGGCGACGCGCATTTGCGGCAGCGCCGATCTTTACGAACATTCGGGCCGGCAGCCGAAACACTCGCTCAACTTCGTCACCTGCCACGACGGCTTCACGCTCGCGGATCTCGTCAGTTACAACAACAAACACAACGAAGCCAACGGCGAAGGCAACCGCGACGGCTCGAACGACAACTATTCCTGGAATTGCGGCGCCGAGGGCATCACGAGCGACCCCGCCATCCATCGTCTGCGCCGCCAGCAAGCGAAGAATTTAATGACGACGCTGATGCTCTCGCAAGGCGTACCGATGATTTTGGCCGGCGACGAGTTTTTGCGAACGCAGAAGGGCAACAATAACGCCTGGTGCCAGGACAGCGAGCTCAGCTGGATCGACTGGCGGCTCAAAGACGAAAACGCCGACTTCTTCCGCTTCACGCAACAGTTGATCGCCCTGCGCAAACGTCACCCGGCTTTGCACCGTCGCCGGCATTTTCACGGCAAAGGCATGCACGGCGATCTCGAACCGGACATTGTGTGGCATGGCGTCGAGCCGTATCAGCCCGATTTCTCCGATGGCAGCCGCATTCTGGCCTACACGCTCGACGGCAGCCTCACGGGCCGTGAACCGGGGCGCGATCTTTACGTCGCCTGCAATGGCTGGATCGATGCGCTGCGTTTCCGCATCCCACCTGCGCCCAGCGGCAAGAGCTGGCATCGCGTGATCGACACCGCCCAGGCGTCGCCGTTCGACTTTTTGCCCGAGGACTTGGGCCCACAGATCCCGTTTTGGAGCTACTATACCGTGCCCGGGCATTCGATGCTGGTGCTCGTCGCTCGGGGTTAGTTCGCGGCTCGTGCGTCAGCAGAGCGCTGACGTGTCGCTTGCGGGAACCTGTCAGCGCTCTGCTAACGCACGAGCCGCGAACATCGCATCGGGAATTTATGTCCGAACCCTTCGCCTACCTCAACGGCTCCTATCTTCCGCTGTCGCAGGCGGCATTGCCTCTGCACGACGCCGGCTTCGTCATGGGGGCGACGGTCGTCGACTTTGTCCGCACCTTCCGCCATCAACTCGATTCCTGGCCCGCCCATCTGGCGAGGTTTCAAAACAGCGTCAAGGAAGCCGGCTTTCCCAACTGGAAGCACACCGACCAAGAACTCACCGCCATCGCCCGCGAACTCATGCGCCGCAACGCGCCTCGCCTTCCCGCGGCGCACGACTTCGCTCTCATTCTCTTCGCGACCCCCGGCCGGCTCGGCTATTACGTCGGCGAACCGGACGACGGCCAACCGACTCTCGGCATGCACACGTTCGCGTTGCCGTTCGAACGTTATCGCGGCATGATCCAGTACGGAGCCTGGCTGCGCGTCCCCGATCTCATCGAAGCGCTCCCCATGACGAGCGTCCCCGTGCAGATCAAGCATCGCAGCCGTATGCACTGGTGGCTCGCCGAACGCGAGGTCGCCTCGCTCGATCGGGGCGCCTCCAAGCCGTTGCTGCTGAACGAAGCGGGGCACGTCACCGAAACGTCGTTCGCCAACATCGTCATCATCAAAGGCAACACGATGTTGTCGCCGACGCGCGACACGATTTTGCCCGGCATCAGCTTGCAAACGCTCAAAGAGCTGTGCCCGGAAGCCGGCCTCACCTTCCGCGAACGCGATCTGTCCGTCAAGGATTGTTACACCGCCGACGAAGTGCTTCTCTGCGGCACCGCCTTCTGCCTGGCAAGCGTCCATCGACTCAACGACACCACGTTCCCCGTCAACGGCGATGTGCTGACGACGTTGATCCAGGCCTGGAGCGCCCGCGTCGGCGTCGACATCCACGGCCAAATTCTAAACCCGTAGAAACGCGTAGGGTGGTTGAGCCAGCAGGCGAAGCCCACCAAGAGG
>JBAXFO010000698.1:0-3217 GCA_037139885.1 Planctomycetota bacterium | reverse complement strand
ACGAACATCTCGACGAAATCGCTGCCGGGTCGAAAGTCGCCCCCGAGGAAGTGAAGGAAACGCCCGAGATTCCCGCGCCCCAATTCCCTCGACTCGACGCCCCCTCACGCATCAACGACACCGCCAAAACGTTCAAGGGGACCCGCACCGGACCCGCGGCCGAAGTCCTCGAATTTCTTGCCAAGGAAGCGAACGCGGCCCTCTCGTGGACGCCGGCCGCCAAAGCCGCGCTTGCCGATCGTTCGCTGCACCTGGTTGCGAAGAACGCCCATTCCGGCGAGCTTCTGGAAACAGCCGCAGATGGCCTGGGCCTCGTCTGCCGCGTCGATGGCGCCGCGACGCACATCGACCGCGTCGCCGACGCCAAGCCCGCTCACGTCCGCGAGTTTCAGCATCGCCTGGCGGCTCGCGCCTTGCGCTCGGCCATCATTGCCGATCCGCAACATCCGCTCATGCCCGCCGCGTGTCTGGAGCTCGGCAATCTCGACTTCGCAAACGCGGCCTGGACCGATGCGGCCGCCTGGTATCAGCGGATCGTCCGCGAAGCCCCGGCCTCGCCGATCGCTCCCCTGGCGTATACGAACCTCGCCCGCATGCATTTGCTCAAAAACGAAAACGCCGAAGCGCGTCGCATATTCTTTCACGTCATCGATCGTGCTCCCGGACACGAACTGGCTCTGCGTGCGTATCTCCGCATCGGCCAGCTTCACCTCGAACGCGGCGCCCCCGATGAAACCCTGCATCTCTTGCAGCGTGCCCAGAAACTGGCGCCCGAATCGCCGGCTCAGCCCCTCATGGCGCTCGTGTCGGCTGCCGCACACCTCCATAAGGGCGATTTCGATCAAACCCGAATCGCGCTGGCGAAATCGTCCGCCCGGCTCCGCAATCCCCCCTTCCGCTCCGACGCCCTGCTCATCGACATTCTCGCCCAACTTCGGCAAGCGAAGCCCGAAGGGAACGGTCGCCGCGAAGCCAGCGAACTGCTCGCAGCTCTCCTGAACGACAGCGATGAATCGACGCTAGGACCATACGGCCAGTGGCTGATGGCCGCCGGCTACCGCGAACTGGGTTTATGGGATCAATCCGAACGAATTCTGACGCTCGCATCGAAGCGCGTACGCGGCCCTTTCGCGCCCACGCTCGCCTTCACGCTCGCCGAAACCCAAGTCCAGCGCGGGAATTTGGAAGACGCTCAAAAGACCTTCGCAAAGCTGGCCGACGAACCTTCGCCCCTGCAACGGGCCGCACGCCTGGAACTCGCCAAGATCGACTTTCACGGTCGCCGCTTTCCCGTGACCGTCGAACGCTGCCGCCAGCTCTGGCAAGACCGCGGCGACCTCGAGGCGAGTCCGATCCTACACCTCTGGGGTTCGTCGCTCGAAGCGATGGGCGATTTGGAGAAGGCGTCGCAATGCTTCGCCGGCGTGGCGCCGGATTGAAATTTGAATGTGGGGCACGTTAAAAACGTGCCCCCAAAGTCCTCAACGACGATGAGCCCGCGCGTCTTCCAGACGCTGCAACCGTTCGCGCCGTTGCTCGGCGAGCAAAAACTGCCAGATCTTCCGTTCACGTTCCTCTTGCACCGAAAAATCCGAGGTCGGCACAAAGTGCAACCCCGTCGCCTTCGGGCTATCGGGAGTGGCGTAGATCAATTCCACCAGGGCCTTCACCGGCGGCATGCCCGGCTCAAGCATGCAGGTCGCGATCCACTGATCGAGCTTCGAGCCACGCAGCGATTCCGCTTGCACGCACAAACCCCCGACGGATAAATTCAGCACCTCTCCGATCACCGAATCGCGATCGTCGATCGAACTCAATTTCACCATCAGACGGCGTTTGTCGTCGAAGCTGTGCCGATAGTCTTGACGGCGATTTCTCATGGACCGGCGCTCGCTCGTGCAGAATCTCTCCTTGTATATCGACCGGATCGCGTCAACCTTGCACCCCGAATTGGTTTCTGAAGCCGCTCCAATAAGCCATCCCGCATTCCGTCGTTCACCACCCAAGCCGATCCCTCGGGGATCGAATTCCAACGGGACAGAGTTTTCATAAGTTATTTCATAAGAAAACATTGCGACGTTCTAAGTTAAGTCGGATCGGGCCCAAGACGACTGTTTTCAGACATAAAATCAGACACGAAAGAGGGCTATTCAGACACAACTTGTCAGAGACACTTGGTGATCGAGGGCATCGCGTACACAAAACTGGCAACGCCGAGGGTGAATCAGGCGAAACAGTGCTCGGAGCACCTCGTGGAACGGTACGGTGACGGAGTTCCGGGATGACTACCCCCCCACGAACAGTTTGACCGAGATTACTCGCCGCGACATTCGTCGGGCGCTGATTCGCGAAGGTATTTCAACCGGGTCGAAGTAGTTCGTGTACTCCGCGAGGAGTTGCTTCAGCCAACCCCTCTCACGGCGCGATGAATGTCTGCTTGACCCGCGAGAAGCGATGGGTCAGCGCAAGCAAGGGCGCTCTGGTGAAGCTCAGGTCGAAGCCCGAGGGAGCTGTCAGGCCACTAGCGGAGAAACTCCGGCAGGCGTTCGATGCCGCCGAGATTCGCGATTACCCAAAGGTCCGCCTGCATCCGCACCGCCGAGAAAGTCTCCGACGAAGACGCTCCAGTCTTCATAAACGCACCCGAGCTCAACTCCCCAAAAGCGAAGGCGGTTCTGAAACAAAAGACAAACCAAAAGTTCGACAGCCCAATCTCCTGGCGCGCCTTGGCCGGCAAACTCGCCCGCCTCGCCCGTCTCGGAGTGTTCGACGTTCTCAATGGCGCCGCCCCGCTCAACTACAAAAATCTCCTGCATCCCGGCCAAGTCAGCATCATCGACCTCTCCGATTCCGGCATGACCGAACTCAACAGCATCGTCATCGCCGACCTTCTCGCCGGCGTCCAAGCCGAACAAGACAAACTCTACACCGCCCACGAAAACGCCCGCAAATGCGGCGACCTGACGACATCCCATCCGCGCACCCTGATCCTCATCGAAGAAGCCCACGAGTTCCTCAGCGAAGACCGCATCGACAAGATGAAACACCTGGCCCAACAAGTTGCCCGCATCGCCAAACGCGGCCGCAAACGCTGGCTCGGCCTCGTCTTCATCACCCAACTCCCGCAACACCTGCCGCGACAAATCCTCGGCCTGGTCAACTCATTCATCCTCCACAAAATCTCCGACCCCAACGTCATCGCCACCCTTCGTAAAAC
>JBAXFO010000697.1:0-3218 GCA_037139885.1 Planctomycetota bacterium | reverse complement strand
TATTGTCAGGAATTAGCGACGACTGGATTTGAACCAGTGACACGCGGCTTATGAATACGCCATTCCGGCATTTCGGGCGATTTCACCATTCCGCGTAAATAACAGTAGATTGGCCGCAAGTCATTGTGGTACGGGTTGTTCGGACTTCGTTCCTCTCGTTGATTCATGGCGTAAGGCCGAGTGAGCCCGAGTGAGATTGAGCCGGATCGCGCAACACATCGCGCAACACATTTCGGGGCCTACTTGGCCCGATTTCACTCGCCGAGCCAACGCTTTGGCACGCTCCAAAACTACAACGTCCCCTGCTGGTCGCCAGTCGCGAATACGTAGCCGTCTGCCAAGAGGACCACTGGCGACGTGTTCGTCATTGCCAACGCGACGTCCGCCAACGGCTTGTCGGCGTCCAGCGACCATGCTCGAAGCGACGGGCGACCTTGCGGGTCGTCCGGTGAACAGCGTGCGGCATTCTTGCGAGCAATTGCTTGAACTTCTGAATTGCCCGGTTCGGCGCACCCGCTTTGAAGCGAGCCGCCGAACCGGGCGGTTGTCTCATGTCTGACATCACCGACGCGGACCACGGCCTCTTGACGCGGTATACCGCTGCCTTGAACATGGACTCGCCAGTTGCCGTTTATTCAAGGCAGCCTTTAATACACAACAGCTACCACTGCCATGTTCAAGGCACGAAAACTTATGGCCGCCGACCCCGAATCGTCCGCAACGGGAAAACGAGCGGGCAGTTACGTGCGACAGCTCACCGGCTATAGCGCATTTATGCCCGCGCCCCTGCCGCCGGAGCCGCCGATCAAGATCGAGGGTGAACTTCTGTCTCTGTTGTCCCGGGCCGACCGCATGCTCGGCCGGCTCGACGGCTCCATTCAGACGCTCCCCAACCCCGACCTGTTCGTCTACATGTACGTTCGCAAAGAGGCCGTGCTTTCGAGCCAGATCGAAGGAACGCAAAGCTCGCTTCAAGACCTCCTTGCTGCAGAGGCGGAAGTTCTCGCAGCGGATCGGCCTCGCGACGTGGACGAAGTCGTCAACTACGTGGGCGCGATGAACCACGGACTGGCGCGTCTGCCCGATCTCCCGGTCTCGGTCCGGTTGATCCGCGAGATTCACGAAAAGTTGCTGGCGGGCGTTCGCGGCCATCATCTGACCCCTGGCGACTTGCGCACCACCCAGAACTGGATCGGCCCGCAGGGATGCACCCTCGCCGAAGCCACGTTCGTGCCGCCGCCGCCCGGCGAAGTGCCCCAGGCGCTTGGCAGCCTCGAACAATTCCTACGCACCGAATCCGATCTTCTGCCGTTGCTCCTGAAGATCGGCCTCGCCCACGCACAGTTCGAGACGATCCATCCGTTTCTCGACGGCAACGGTCGTGTCGGCCGGCTCCTGATCACCTTCTTGCTCTGCGAGCGTACCGTACTCGTCAAGCCGGTCCTGTATCTCTCGCATTACTTCAAACGCCACCGCGCCGAATACTACGATCGCCTGCAAGCTGTTCGCGACCGCGGGGCCTGGGAAGAATGGCTTGCCTTCTTCCTTCGCGGCGTCATCGAGGTCAGCAAGCAGGCCACCGAGACCGCTCGCCGCATCCTGACCCTTCGCGAAGATCACCGCGATACGATCACCAAGCATCTCGGCCGCGCCGCGGGTAACGGCGTCCGCGTTCTCGAACAGCTCTACGAACGGCCGATTGTCTCCGTCGGCGACATCAAGAAGTGGATCGGCACGACCTACCAGGCCGCCAACCAACTCGTCGACAAACTCGTCGTCCACGGCATCCTTCGCGAGTTCACCGGCAATTCCCGAAACCGCCGCTTCCGCTATGACTCCTACGTCAATCTCTTCAACGACCCCTCACCCACTGAGGGCCAACTATGATCGACCGGCTAAAACCGTATCCGGCATATGTTGAATCGGGTCAGAACTGGCTCGGCCGAGCGCCATCGCGTTGGAGCTGCCTACATGGCCCTCGCCTCCTGAAGCGTCTGGCGGCCCCCCAGAGGCTTCGGCCGCCCGTAACGGCGGGCTCGGCTTGACCGCCAAGTACACTCTGCGGAAGCAGATCGAGGCAGCGCTGCGGCAATGGCCGGACACATTGCGGCTGGCGTCCGAGTGGGGCGAGTCGCCCCGCTTCCCCTCTCAGCAAAGGGGAACTTCGCTTTGCCGGGTCGTACGCCACCTCCTGAATCGTCTGGCAGTCGGCCGCGGCGGCAACCGTCGCGTGCCAAATGCGGTGGCTGTGTGCGAATGAGTCGTGTGCGACGAAGCCGTCATCGTGGCCGCCCCCGCGCGAGCCGAGTAAGCTGCGGTACTTCATTTCCCCTCCCGAAAGGTCATCGTCATGACCGGCTTCCTCTCGCGATCAACCTGCTGCGTCGTACTGGCTCTTTCGTTGATCCCTTTCGCTTCGGCGCAGGACGCCAAACCCGATGTTGGACGCCTCTTGCCGGGCAACGGTGTCGCCGATCCGGCGGCCAAGATCGCCTTCTTCCCGAACACGACCGTCGGCATCGACGCCGTCGACCTTGCGACGGGAAAGGTCCTCTGGACGACCAAGGACGCCGACCGCCCGCTGATCGCGACGGCGAACCGGTTGTTCGCGCAGCAAGGAACGGGAAACAAGCTCCAGGTCGTCGCTTTGAATACGAGCAAGGACGGCCAACGCATCTTCGCGTCGTCGCCGATCCCGTTGCCGGACTGGGTCGCGGTGCAAGCCGCCTATGGCCGCGCGTTTCAGAGCAGCGTGCGCATGGACCGCGACAATCTGTATCTGGTTTGGGAGGCTCGTGCGTTTTACTCTGGCGGCGCCCGGCCACCGCGGGAAATTGAAGCGGCGGCCCGTAAAAACGCAGCGGGAGTCGCTCGCATCGATCGCACCACGGGCAAGGTTGAACCGTTGGACGCCGACGCGATCGCGGCCGGCAAGATCCTCGCCATGCCCGGCGTCGAGGCCAACGCCAAGGTCGGTTCGCTGACCTTTCAGGTACAGGACGGCCCCGCGAAGCTTGCGAATCAGCCGTTCCAGAAGCGTCGAACCCTCCAAGCGCGGAACGCCGCGAACGAGATCGTCTGGCAACTCGACATCGCCGCGCCGATTTTTCTGCCGCCCAAGCCATAACGGAGAACGGTGGCCGTAGAAAGGCGAGCGGTCAATGGGCCGAGCGAAAAAGACCCGAGTTGCAGCATGGCTGGCCCGACCGCTCCCCGCT
>JBAXFO010000696.1:0-3232 GCA_037139885.1 Planctomycetota bacterium | reverse complement strand
CCCTCAATCGTTCGAACTGAAATCGTCTTCCGAAAACAGCACGAAATTCTGCCGTTCGAGCGTTTGCGCCGCCGCTTCGTGGTCTTCGACGTGGAGCGCCAGAGCCGGCGAGCCGTGCGGCCCGACGAGGATGGGGTACGCGTAATGCACGTTGATCTCGGCCGTCAGCAGCGCCTTGCAGATGTCGAGAAGGGGTTGGTCGCCGTCGGGCAGTTTGACGACGAGCAGGTCGCTCTCGGCGAACGGCAAGCTGGCCAGGCGGAAGATTTCCACCGCTCGCTCCGGGTCGCTGAGCACCAGGCGGATGATGGCGCAATCGGCGGAATCGACGATCGTCATCGAGACGATGCGGATATCGGTCGTTTCGAAGCGCCGGACGACGTTGAGCAAACCGCCGAGACGATTTTCCACGAAGACGTTGAATTGGCGGACGCTGGGCCAGTCGCGGCCTCGTGCGGTCGCGTAATCGATCTCGGAACCTTCATCGCCGCCGAATGACATGAGCGCTTCCTTTCCATGAGTTCGTCGGATTATAGACGGAGGGCCGCGACGGCGTCAATTAATGAATCGCCGCCGCGGACGAGTTTTGCGTCGGGCATGGCGCGAGATCGAACCATATTTTGGCGATATTGGGGACAAAGGGCCCGATCGCCTCTGTACAATTACGGGAAATCCCACGCTCCTGAATTTCTGGAATGACATGTCCGAGCCGACCATCACGACCGTTGCCGAGGCGATTTTGCGGCGTGCCCAGCGGCAGGGCTATGTGGTGCCGCGGGAGATTCGGGCCGAGCTGCAAGTCGCCGGCCTCGCCGAAGAACGCTGGAAAGAGATCGTCAGCCAATTGAAAAACGAGCTGCATTATCGCCAGGGGCGTTATCATCATGTCGCCGCCGTCAGCCCGCGCCTGCATCAAGAACAAGAACAGCAACGCATCATCGCCAAGGTGATCAAGGCGCTCATCAAAGAACACAAAGACGCCGTGAAGGAACGCGAACGCCGGGGGCAGATTCGCGTCGATTTCATCCAGCCCGTGAAGATCCGCACCGAAGACGGCTCCGAATTCACGCTCCTCTCCCGCGATATTTCCACCACCGGCGTCCGCCTGCTGGGCACCCGCCGGTTGCTGGGGCACAAGATTAACGTCACGCTGACGCCCAAAGACGGTTCGTCGCTGACCCTCGTCGTCCGCATTCTGTGGACCTGCGCCGTCGGCGACGACATGTTCGAAAACGGCGGCAACTTTCTGGAGCTCAAGGCCGAGACGGTCCCGTAGGGTCTTTTGCGAGCGACCGTCCCCCGAGGCCCGCCAACATAAATCCTCCGAAAGCCGACCATGAAATCGAAGCTGATGTGGCATCGCGGCTCTGGGTTGGTTACCATATCTTTTGAACGCCGCCCGAGTGGGTTGGGCGTCGCTGCGTGAATCGTCGTTATTGAGGAGTCGAGGAACCGCCTCCTCGGGAGAATCACCATGGCTCGGATAGCCCGTCGCCGTTTTGTCGTTCTGGGTCTCGTCGCTTCCTTCGCCATCGCCAGCCTGGCCACGGGGTGGGCGCAATCGGCGCCGGACAAGACGCCGCGCGATGTCGCGGGCCTCAATAACATCACCGGTTCCGAGCCCGCGTCGAACTCCCTCAAAGCCCTGCTCGATGACAAAGACAAGGCCAAAAGCGTCATCGCCCAGGCCCTGCCCCTGGCGAAGGAAAAGGAACAGCTGCGCTACAACGCGTCGCTCATCCTCGCCTTGACCGCCGCCGAGATGAAAGACCTCCCCGCCAGCGAAGCCTTTTTCCGCAACTGCATCCACCAGGCCGTCAAGCTGCAAAGCGCTTCGAAGCTGTTGCAATCGTTCGGCGGCCTGATCGAAATCTACTTCGAGAACAAGAAGTACGACGAAACCGCCAAGCTCTGCCAGGAACTCATCAACCTCAAGACCGACGACGGCAAGGAACGCATCGTCCTCTTCGCCTACACCGACAAACGCACGGGCGAGACCGAGTTCTACGAGAACGATTCTTTCAACACCACCGAACCGCTGTTGCCGTACATCTTCCGTCAACAAGTGCAGGCCATGGCCAAACAAGGCAAGTACGAACAGGCCCATCGCGTTCTCGACAATCTCCTCAAGCAGGGCGACGACTGGCGCGATCGCCAACTCAAGGGTTGGCTGTACCGCGAAGCGGGCGAGTTCGACAAGGCCGCAGCCGCATACATCGACCTCATCGACAGCCTGAAGAACGACCGCAAGATCACCGCCAAGGAACGCGATTTCGCCGTCGAGCGGAACCAATACATCCTCAGCAACATCTACGTCGACCTCAAGCAAGTCGACAAGTCGGCCGAGATGCTCCAGGAACTGCTCAAGGCCAAGCCCAACGACCCCGGCTACAATAACGACCTGGGCTACATCTGGGCCGACCACGACATGAACCTGGACCAGGCTGAAAAGCTCGTCCGCAAAGCCCTCGAAGAAGACCGCAAACGCCGCAAGGCCGACAACGACCCCGAAGACGACCTCAAAGACAACGGCGCCTACCTCGACAGCCTCGGCTGGGTCCTCTTTAAGAAAAAGGACTACAAGCAGGCCAAGAAGTATTTGCTCGAAGCCCTCGACGACAAGAATTCGCAACACATCGAAATTTACGACCACCTGGCCGATGTCCTCCTCGCTCTGGGCGAACGCCAAGCCGCCGTCGAAGCCTGGCGCAAAGGCCTCGAACACGTCACCGAAACCCGCCGCGATCAGGACCGGAAGAAGCGGGTTGAAGAGAAGCTGAAGCTGAACGCGAAGTAAGCGCACGGCTGCCAAAGGCCCGGTTGCTCGACGCAACCGGGCCGTTAGAATCCGCACTGTAACAACACCCCTCTCACAATGGCGCCGCACGCACGCTATCGGCGGCGCTTCCCCGCATCGACGGTCCGGACGCGGCCTCACGTCTCGCTTGTTCGACCGTGCCGGCGATGCGTTCGCGGGGGTGGCCCCGCTTTCAGAACGCACGCTGCCCCGATTTCCCCCTTAACGAAATCCTTCGCGACAATAGCCGGTGAAAATTCCGCGGCATAAACTTTCGGGCAGGGACAACACCCTTCGCTCGTTCACGTTTTTCCGGAGTTACCCGTGATTCACGCTTACGCTGTCGCCTTCGCGTTGTCGCTAGCTTTCCTCGCGGCGGCCGATGACTCGGCGTATCTCAAAGAGATTCAGGCATGGCGGGAGGGGCGTGAAAAG
>JBAXFO010000695.1:0-3234 GCA_037139885.1 Planctomycetota bacterium | reverse complement strand
ACGCCGGCGTCCCCAAGACATGGCCAACATCGCGTCGGCCCTGGAAAACTATCGCGACCAAGCGGTCGATCTGGAGTTCGATCTCGCCCGCGCTCCCGAGTCGACGGCGGCCGATCCGCCGACACGCACGGAGACCATCTTGACATGTCTAAGGCGAAGGCTCTTCGATGTTTCGCGGCGCAATCGCCTGCTCCACTTTCGGCCCACGAATCAGTCCATCAATCTCACGTGGGCCTCAGTCCCGTTGGCGTTCGATGTCCAGACCATTCGCCCCGAGCAGATTCTGACGGCGAACAAGGCGCTGCAGAAGATTCTTGCGTCGGGTTCGCCGTTGTCGCTCAATAAGTATCTGCGCTTCGAAGAAGCGGTTTATCTCCCCGGACAACTCGACGCCATCCGCAGCGACGCTCGGCGCGATCAAGCCGAGTTCGGCTTCGCTCAGTTGCGGCTCGTGCTGTGCTTTTTGCGTTGGTCGAACCTCAAGAGCAAGCCGCCGGAACGCTACGACTCGCCGCTGGTTCTGCTGCCCGTTCGGCTCGAAAAGACCAAGGGCGTCCGCGACATCTATACGCTTGAAGCCACGTCGAGCGACGCCGAGATCAACCCGGTTCTGCGGCATCATCTCCATCAGCTTTATGGCATCGAGCTGCCGAGCGCGGTCGATCTCGAATCGTCGTCGCTCGACGAACTCTTCGAGTTTCTGAAGGCCAGGATTCAGGCGACCGAGCCGGCGGTGACCCTCGAAGACATCGACAAGCCGCGCATCAACGTCATTCACGCTCAAGCCCAGCGGCGGCTCGATCAATATCGCCGGCGGGCGCGTCTCTCGGGCCGCGGCGTGCGCAGCTATTTGAACCTCGACTACAGCTACAACCAGGAAAACTACCACCCTCTCGGACTGCGGCTTTTTCAGACGCGCCTGACGCCGACGGAAACGCGGCTGCGTTCGATCGTGGACGAGACGCCGCGGCCGCGAACGTCGATGGCCCCTGCCCCGCCGAAGGGGGGCGCCGGCGGCCGCGAGCGTCAGCTTTTCAGCAAAGTAGACGAGCAGACGAACCCGTTCGTTTGGGAGTTCGACCGCTGCAATGTCACGCTCGGCAACTTCCACTATCGCAAGATGTCGCTCGTGCGCGACTACGAAACCCTTATCGCCGGCCGCGCTGCGAATCCCGGCTTCGAGGCCTTGTTCTCTCTCGACCCGAAACCGACCGACATCGATACGTCGCTGACAACTCCGCTCCACGAAAGCTTTCCGATCGTCGCGTGCGATTCGGCCCAAAGCGCCGCCATCGCGATGGCGCGCACCAAGAAGCCGTTCATCATTCAAGGGCCGCCGGGCACGGGCAAATCGCAGACGATCACCAACCTGATCGCCGATTATGTCGCCCGCGGTCTGCGGATTCTGTTCGTCTGCGAAAAGCGGGCGGCCATCGATGTCGTCTTCCAACGTTTGCGTTTGGCCGGGCTCGATGGGCTGTGCTGCTTGATCCACGATTCTCAAGGCGACAAGAAAGCGTTCATCCTCGACTTGAAACAGACTTACGAAACGCTTCTCGAAAGCCCCGCCAGCGGACCCTCGGCCGAAGACAAACGCGATCGACTGCTCAAAGCGATGCACAAGGATTTGGAACCGCTCCAGCATGTGCATCAATACATGTCGTCGACGCCCGCCCAGGCCGGAGTCACGGTGCGGCATCTCCTCGAACGCGCCATCGAACTGCAAACGTCGAACCCTAAGCTGAGCCCGGCCCAGCGCGATCGCCTCCCCGATTACTCTCTCTGGCACGGATCCCGCGAAGCGAGCGCCCGGTTGAGCGATCATCTTGCCGGGCTCGGCGACAAATCGATCTTGGCCGAGCATCCGCTGCGGTCCCTGCATGCACGGTTCGCGACTCAGGAGCGGCCGTTGGAAGCGATTCGCGCAGGGTTGGCCGCGGCGCAAGCGACGTTTGATGAAATCGATGGGGCGCTCGAAGAACTCAAGATCGCTGCGGACTGTCGCCGAAATCTGGCCGAGATCCGTGCGCTGGGGGCCTATGGAACGTCGCTCAGCCTGCTGGCGCAAATCGATCTCTTGCTGCTCTTGAAGCCCAAGAGCGATCTTTTGAAAAAGCTGACACGAATCCGTAAGGACTATGCCGCCCGCGCCGAGGACCTCGCCCGGGCCGCAGCCAAGACGACGGCCTGGCGCAACAAATTGTCGCCCGCTGAAACTCAGGACGCGCTCGCCCAGGCCGAGGCGCTCGAAGGGAACCTGTTCCGCTTCTTCAAGCCCAATTGGTGGCGGCTGCGCGGCGTACTCCATCGCTCGTACGATGTGTCGACTCACGAAGTGACTCCCTCAGCGAGCCAGATTCTGAAAACCTTGCAGGCCGAACACGACGCCCGGGCGAAGCTCGATTTGGTCGAGGCCGACGCGAAACGCGAACTGGAAATCGAGGTGGGATTGGCGGATCTCAACCGCAACTTGTCCGCGACCATCGAAACCGTCGGCAAGCTCTCAAGCCCTCTGCAAGCGTTGCATAAGGAGATTCTCGCCTCGCCCGAAGGAGCCGATACCGTCCTCAAGCTTGCTGCGCTCGATCCGGCAGTGAAACGTCTCGACGAGCGCCTTGGTCTTTTGATCGACGGCCCCGAAGCGTTCTCCTGGGACGAGCTACGCGACGAACTCGCCCTCATTGACGAAGCGATCGATGAGTTTCCCGACTTTAAACCGTGCTTGAACGAACTGGCCGCGCTGCCGGCGAGCGTGGCGGCGGCTTGGCGGCGCAATCCCTGGAACGCAGCGCAAATCGAAGCGGCCGTCGTCCGTCGTACCGCGGAGGAGTTGTTGCGGGCCGATCCTGTCGTGTCGCGTTTCACGGCCGCGACGCAAGAAAGCCGGGCCGAAAGTTTGGGCGCGGCTCACGAACGCTGGCGCAGCGCCAACGCCGAGGTCGCGATGCGCGCCACGCTGGAGTCGATCATCCACAACGAGGACCTGCTGAAGGTGAAGCTCGAGTACCCCGTGCGCGTGGTCGTGTACCGCAACAGCGCCGAGGCCAAGCCCGCCCAGCGCCCGCGCGCCGCGACGTTCGACCAGCAGATCGTAACCGGCGGCTCCCGCGTCGCGACCGACGTGCTGCACATCTACGACCCCCTCGGCGGGTTCGAGGATGTTGCCCGGCACGAGGCGGGCCACATCGTCACGAAGGTCGCCGGTGACGGCAAGGTCAGCACGCTCCCCTCGTG
>JBAXFO010000694.1:0-3255 GCA_037139885.1 Planctomycetota bacterium | reverse complement strand
GGATAATCTCGGCCCAGCTGCTTCTTCACGTCCGCAAGGGCGGCCAGCATAAGGGTGCGGTTGCCGTCGATACTGAAATCGGTGAGCGGTTCATTGCGGAATTCGTCGGACTTGGAGGCGGTGTGCGCAGCGTCCTGGTCGAGGTCGCGTTCATCGAGAAGGGCGGGGTTCATGAGCAGTTTCTCCTCGGGAACGTGTTCGTTGAAGCTGGCGCGCAGGAACGATGTGTTGGCGGTATTTTCGAGCAGCCGACGGACGAGATAGGCCATGCCGGGGAGCAGTTGGCCGAACGGCGTGTAAACGCGCACGCGTTGGTCGAGTCGCACGAGCGCATCCTGCACGGGATCCGCCATGCCGTAGAGCAATTGGAGTTCGTAACTACGCGGCGGCAGCCCCATGAGCTGGGCGGCGGCCATGGCGTGGGCAAGGCTGCGAATGTTATGGCTACCGAACGCGGGACGGAGCAGGCGATGGTTCTCGAGCAGATAAAGCGAGAGTTTTTCGTAGTTGGCGTCGGTCTGCGATTTGCGGGTGAACACCGGCGCGGGCCAACCTTCCTGGGCGGCGACGACTGTTTCATAATCCCAATAGGCCCCTTTGATGAGCCGAATCCACACCGGAGCGCCGCGGCGTTTCGCCCACTCCGCCAGGCCGTGAACGTCGCTCTCGGCGCTCCGCAAATACACCTGAATGGCGATGCCGACATCGGACCAGTCGCGAAAGGCGTCTTCCTCCAGGATCTCCTGAAAGATGCGGATCGTCAGATCTTTAAAAGCCGCCTGCTCCATGTCGAGATTGACGAAGACTTGCTTCTGGCGGGCGAGCTCCAGAATGGGCCGTAGGCGGGCTTTCACCGCCAGGCTCGTGCCTTGCGGATCGATCGGGTCGAATTGACTGAAGAGCGAGGAAAGTTTGATCGACACATTGACGCGGGCCAGCGAACCATAGGGATCGCGATCGATTGTGTCGATGACGGGCCAATCCCGGGCCGCGTCGGCAAGCCCCGCGACCAGGCGCAGGTATTCGTCCTGATAGCGATCGGCTTCGACCTCGGTGAGCGACGCTTCGCCGAGCAGATCGATCGTAAACGCCAACTTGCGTTTGCGCTGGGCGGTGATGGCGCGCAGGATGTCGTTGAGATCGGCGCCGGCGATGAAACGGCGGGCGAGTTGGCCGGAGCTGCGAAACGCCATCGCCGAGAGAAATTTCGCCCCCAGACCGCGACTCGGCAACCACCGCACCAGTTGACTCACCAGCGGCGAAATGTGCCCCGTCGCCTCGGCGAAATACTCCTTCAAATGCCGGCTGACGTCCTCGGGCCGACGCAAATGCGGCAAAGCGTCGATGAAGCGAAAGAGCTGCAGCTTGACCGCTTCGTCGCGCATCGACCAGTCCATGAGCCGTTCGTCCCACCAGGTCGGCGTGAACAGAATCGGGCTGCGAACGTCGATGCGGGCGAAAAGCTCTTCGCCGTAAAGCCGCGTAAGGCGTTCCAGTTCCGCGGAGTCGATCGCCATGGGCGTCCTTGAGAGGGGCGGGTGTCCGTACCTTCATATTACTCGCGATCGGGCCGTGTGCGGCTTCGCAAAATGGAAGTCGCTCGTGTTCAAAGAATAGCTAATAGCTATTAGCTTGTAGCTATTAGCTACGTTTCATCATCTTGAACGGCTTGCCTAGCGGCGCCACGTCGTTCAACCAGCGGCGCACGAGAGCGTCGAGCGCGACGGACTCCCAATCGCGAGCGCCGGACGCTCGGCCGAGCGCTTTGCCGTCAGGGGCGAGGAACCATGCCGTGGGCAACGCTTGGACTTCGAAGCGGGCCACGCCAATACCCGACGATTCCGTATGAGCCTTGGAGCCGGGCGCCAGACGGTCGAGAATCCCCTGGGCGACGCCGGCATCGTCTTCGTCGACGCACACGTGCAGCACGGCAAGCCGGTCGTCGTATTTCTTGGCCAATTTCGACAGACCGGGGATTTCCTTGATACAGTGCGTGCAGCCGGTTCCCCAAAAATGCAGCACGACGAATTGGCCGTGAAGTTGGTCGAGAGAGAGCGAGGCGCCGGAAGCGTCGGTCAGTTTGAGTTTCGGGGGCGCGGCACGGCCGAGATCGGCGATGTTTGCGTCCTTTAGCAATTGTTGATCGGCCGAGAGTTCGCGTGGCAGAGCCGGGTTCTTGTTGGCAAGCTGATACACGAATTCCACGACGGCCTCGACATCATCCGAAGTCAGAACCGCCTTGCTCGCGGGCATGGCGGCGCCCGGGACGCCTTCGAGCGTCACGCGCCGGATCGATTCGCGCGTGACGGGGAAGCGCCAGGGCCGAGCGGCGAAATCGCGGGGGGGCGGACGAAGCTCTGCGGATGCGCTGCCGTCGCCATGCCCCTCCGGACCATGGCACGACGCACAGTTCACCTGAAACAGCAAGCGTCCTCGCTCCGAAAGATTCGCGGTCGGGCGGCTCTTCCATTTGCCGACGCCCCACCCGGCCGCGACGGCCAGCCCGGTCAGAGCCACGGCGACGATCGTAAACGCGGAAGGCTTCATCGCGTCCCCTCGCCCAACGACAACCGCCGCACGACGACCGATTTCCCTGTTTCGTCGAGTTCGTTCCAACCCACGATGATGTCGCCGTTCGCCGAGCCCGTGACGAACGGCCTCATCGGAAACGCTCCCGACCTGGCGGCGACCGGGCTTGCCGGGCCGAACTGAGATGCGTTGGGATGCAACACGCGATGCATGACGACACGGCCACCGCCGATGCCGGGCGTCGGGACCGGCGGTTCATGGCGATGAGCCTCGCCGGTCGCCGCTTCGACGCCGAGACTTTCCTCCCAAACCGCATGCAAGACGCCGCGCGCGTCGACGAACAGTTTCGCATTTCCCTGCGTGCCGGCGGCGAGCGGATGCAGTTCGCGAACGGCGAAGATCATGTCGGCAATCTTGGCGGATGCGTGATAACAGCGCGGCGAGCCCGAATGCCCGTCCATCCAAACGACGTGCAAGGTCTCGCCGACGAGAGCGAGCGAAGGACCATCATGCGGACACCCGCTGAACCGCCAGGTGGGGGTGACGACATTCCACCGCGTGTACGCCGCCTCTCCCGGCTTCATGACGCCGATGGCGATATCGCGAAAGCCGTCCGCGACATTGCGGAACGCGACGTAAGCTGTGCCGTCGGCGCCGAGCAAGGCTGCGGTCGGACAACACGGGCACACCCCCTTCGCGTCGTCGCCGGCGTGCACGATCTGTTCG
>JBAXFO010000693.1:0-3259 GCA_037139885.1 Planctomycetota bacterium | reverse complement strand
CGGGCTGAGGCCGCTGGCATGACCGACTGCGGGAGCGGTGGGCTGGGACCGTTTGTCGGCATAGCCGGGCAAACGCTGGCGTACGAATTCCGCGAGATGCGCGGCCGCCGCCGTCGCACCGCCGACGACGCCCGGCACGACGGGTACGGAACGGTCCAGCGGCAGGCTTGCGACGAAACCGTCGACATCCTCGGTCTGCCAGGTCGCGAACGGAGCGACGACTTTCGTGCAGGCCACGGCCGGGATGCGCCGGCGCGGCCCGGCGCGGTTGGCCCAGGCGTCGGCGAAACAGGCATGGATCCGGCGTCGCAGATGGGCCGCGGCCGTGGTGGCCGGGCCGAGCAACGCGAGCGGTACGATACTGTTGCCATCGACCGCGATCACCGAAACGGGGGAGCGCCGCGCCAGGGCCGCGGTTTGGTCGGGGATGATGAAGCAGGGGAAGTCGTCGGTCACCACAAGCACGGCTTCGGCCGCCAGCTTGCGCAACAAACCGCGGCCATCGTTGCCGGGCGTTTCGACGAAGGGCCAATAGTTGAGTCCGAGGTTCGCAGCCGTGCGCTGGTTGTCGAGCATGCCGTCCAGGATGAAGCGATGCAGACGCGGGCTGGCCCAGGGGTAACCGAGCTTCAAGCCCTCGTAAACGACGAGCGGCTTTTGGTAATGCTGAGCGCACGCCAGAGCGTAGTTGAGCGCATGATTCGCGGCGAGCCGGCGGCTGGCTTGCATCCAATAAAGGACATAGGCGCCGGAATGTTGAGGCGCCGCCTCGTTGGCGTGGCGTAAACGGATCGCGTTGTAGGAATCGGTCGGCATGAAGTTCCCCTCGTGTCACTTTATCTTTAGACCGACATGAAGCGACCGTAACTCGCGTCCCCAGCGTTTTTTCGGCATGGTCTTTCGAGGCCCCGTCCATTAGGATTTTCTCAGCGGGACGAGGAGCGAAGTTCGATGGCGGAATGTCCGAATTGCGAAACGAAGGTGAAGGGCGCGCCCGGGAAACTGGCGATCTGCCCCGAGTGCGAAACGAAGTTTCGCGTTCCCGAGGATGCGCGCCGTGCGGCAGCCGCGAAAAAGCCCGCGGCCGTGAAAAAGGGCCCCGAGCCCGCCGCGCCGGACGATATGTACGGCTTCAGCGAAGGCGAGGACCTCGGAGCGCTCCGTCAACAACGGGAAGAAGCCTCGATCAAGAAGGCGGCGGAGAATAAGAAAAAAGAAAAGCCGATCATCGAGATCAAACGCAAGAACATCGGCGATCTGAAGGTTTGGGAGCGCATCGATAAGTCGATGTTTTGGCTGACCGCGGGGGTGGCGGTCTGGGCGGCGGCGCACATCGTTTTCGGCATCATCCTCTTCCTCGGCATGGTGCAAGGGCCGGAATATGCCGGGCCCGTGGTGACGAAGCTCATTCGCCCCGATCAACCGCCGATCGAACTCGGCGCGGGCGACGTTCTCGATCGCCCCGGATTCGTCATCGCCATGCTCGGCGGCACCGATCTTTACGGCGTCACGCTCGGATTGCTCCTTCTCGTGCAATTGCTCGGCTGGGTGCGGGTGGGCCTGTGGGTAACCGGTTATTCGATCGCCTGGCCCTCGGCTCCCATCGATCTGGGGGGCAAGGGGCAGCTCATCACGCTGTATACGTTGGCCGGGCTCAATTTCCTGTTCGCCTTCTTCCTGGTGTTCCTGCCGTTCGCGGGGGCGTATAGCTACTGCGTCATGCCGTGGTCGGGCGCGGAATTGTCGATGGCCGAGTACAACATGGAGCGGTCGCTGCCGCTGCCGATCTTTTGGGCGTTTGCGCCGTTTTGGGAGACGTTGCTCACGTTCATCGTGTTGACGCTCCTTTATCTCGAACCGATCATGATCGCCTATTTCATCTGGACCGTCGCCTGCACGCTCAAGGAGGAGCCGCTCGCGGAGAAGGCGCTCGGAGCGGTGCAGATGGGCTTTTCCGTCCTTTTCTTGCTGCTGGTGTTTCACCTTTTCGCTCTGGCGGGGTCGTCGCCGGTGCTTGTCAAAGTTCTGCGGATTCTTTATGTCGTCTGGTATGTGGGCCTGATCATTTGGATGTTGAGGTTGTTCGGCCTGATCTCCAGTTGCCGCGAAACGTTCCACTTTTACTTCTTTCCGGACGAAGATTGACGACCATGATCAGCAAAGACCTGCTCGACATTCTGCGCTGCCCGCTCGATCCGAGCCGGGTGAAGTTGATCGTGGACAACGACCGTCTCGTCTGCGAGCGTTGCGCCCTGGGCTTCAAGATCAAGGATGGTTTTCCGATTCTCGTCGTCGAAGAAGCGGTCCTGCCCAAGGGCTGCGAGAGCGTGCCCGACCTACCCTGCCAGAAGAAGGCATGAGAAACTGAATCGATCCTGGAAAATGCGTCTGTATGGAACCCCTTGAACGCGTCACCGTCTTTTGCTTCGCCGCCAGCTACGGACTTGCTCTGGTCGCCGAATTCGCGCGGCTCTTGCAGCCTCGATTGATTCTGCGCGTCGTCAGCATTGTTTTGGGCGCGGCGGGGCTGGTCGCCCATCTCATTTACCTCGTCGTGCAGGCCCCGTCGCTGGCGTCGTCGAGCGGCTCGATGCTGTTTCTCGCCTTCGTGCTGGCGGTGTTTTGGCTGTACGGTTCGCTGCATCATGCGAAGGTGGCCTGGGGCGTGTTCGTCCTGCCGCTCGTGCTGGGCCTCATCGGTCTGGGCTTGCTGGCGCCGGGGCGGCCCGGGGGCGACGAAACGTTTTGGGAGTCCGCGCGCGGCCCCAAGTTTTGGGGCATGACGCACGGCATCCTCATCTTCCTCGCCGCCGTCGGCATCTGCATCGGCTTCCTGGCCAGCGTCATGTACTTCGTGCAGATCTATCGCCTGCGCTCCAAAACGTTGCCGGGTCAAGGGCTGAAAATGCTGAGCCTGGAACGGCTCGAACGCATGAATCGCCGGGCCATTCTTTGGGCCTTTCCCCTGCTCACGCTCGGGCTCATCGTCGGCCTGGGCGTGTCCATTCAGCTTGGGGAATTATCCCACGGCTGGCGCAGTCCCAAGATCTTGAGCGCCCTGGGCCTCTGGGTCGTCTTCGCGATCTTGATCTACTTACGCTACGGAGCGCACATCCGGCCCCGGCGCGTCGCGCTCATGACGATCGTCGCCTTCGCCGTCCTTTTGATCGCTCTGGGAACCGCCCACCCGTTTCTCGACGAGGGGGCGCCATGAACCTCCTCCTCGCCGGCTGCAGCTTCAAAACGACGCCCATCGAAC
>JBAXFO010000692.1:0-3265 GCA_037139885.1 Planctomycetota bacterium | reverse complement strand
CAACCACATCATCAGGTTGTCGTTCGACAAGCCTTCGCGAATATGGACTTCCCTCGCAAGCTCCCGGATCAGAGCGAAAGATTCCGCTCGTGTTTCATGCCCGAGAGCTGGTCCGTAGGAATTAATCCACCCGGAAATGATCAACTTAGCCATTTCGGACGGGTCACTTTTTTTCCAGATTCCGTTAAGGTAGCTTCGAAGCTTCGACCATGCTTCCGGTCCGACCCCAAACGAGAGTCGATTGCCAGTTTTCCGAATATCGAAGCCGAGAAATTCGGCATGCGCACCGATCCGTTGGAAATTTACTGGCCGCGAATTCTCACCCTTCAAAACCAACCCATGAACCCCGAGCCAGTTCGCGAGCAACGCCAGTTTTTCGGCGCACTCTGACCTCGTCTGGCAGACGATGGCGACGTTGTCGCTGAAACGGAACCAGAGCGACTGCCTCCCCATGGCCGCATCAAGCGGGACATCGATCACTTCGTGTAACACCAAATTCAACGCGAGCGGCGAGATCGGGTCACCTTGATCGATCCCGACCGTTCGATTCGCGTCATGCCCCTGAAGAACTACCGAAATCAACTGCATGAGTTCAGGGTCTGCAACATAGCGGCGAAAACCCGCGAGAGCGTCCTCGATCCGAATGCTGGGGAACGCGTCGCGAATATCATCTTGCACGAACCACCAGGAGCCGGCTTCCTTGGCCCCTCGGGCCATGGCAGCCAGCAGATGGTGCACCGAACGTTGAGGTCGATAGGCAAAGGACCCGGGAAGAAAACTGGGGTCGATCCGGGGAGTCAGCGCGATGAGTATCGCTTTCGAGACCGTTCGATCCAAAACAGTACGGAGCCGAAGTTGTCGGGGAAGGCGGCCTTCGCGCGGAATTGGGACTTCGCGATGCGGTTGCGGCCGATACTCGTTGCGTGTGATCTCCGCCGAAATAACGCGCAACGCGCGGGCGATCTCCGACAGACCGAAATCGTCGTACCGGATGCCGTCGCCCCCTGGGCTCTGTCCGTTCTCATCTTTGAGTACCTTGAACGCTTCCAGCAGCTTATCTGCATGCGCGACGTTTTGCCGCGTCAATGGCCTGTCCGGAGCCGGCGGCCGAACTTCGCTCACCGTAGCCCTTGTCACGCGGCGAATTTGTTGATGATTGGCCCAATGATCGGATCGGCCATGTTCGGCGAAATTGTAAGGCCGTGAACTATCTAAAAAATTGCCGATGCTCATTGGTTGCTCCTGCTACCCGCGATCCGCGATGAACCTGAGAATGCGCCCGTCCCGTGCCAAACACGTGACCGGAAGATACCCGCGATCGCGAAATGCGTCCATTCGCATGTTGCGCCACGACCGCCAGATGCCGTCCGCTCGCTCCTCCAAATCAACAAGGAGAATGAAAGGTTCTTGATCTCCCATTGCCGACGGACAAAGCCGGATGCTCCATGGGATTTGCGGTCCCGAAGGACCGCTCCCTGCCCAGATGATGGCGACGTTGTCCGATTTCGACGGGATTCGTGCCAAACCATCGACCGTCGCAATGATACGGTCGCTCAAGGTCGACAAACTAACCGTTTGATCGCGCAGCGATTCCCGTTCATGCGGTTCGAGACCCTCGACATCGACATCTTGCGACGTGACCACCGGCCAGCCGGTCAACCTCTGCTGCATATTCAGCGCATGCCGGACCGAGTCCGTGAGCACGATGACATTTCGCGGCAACACTAGATCCGGGCAATCCGCAAGTGATGAGCGCATGGCCTTTGGTCTGACTCCCCTGTTCAAGTCGATTGCCAGCCGCGCAATCAACCGATTTCGTTGCGAGTTTCGCCAGACTTCAACGTCGAAGAATCGCCAACCGGAACTTGGGTCAGATGTCGAAAGTGCCGGATGGAAGGGGACGTTGAGGACTTTGACGTCCGCACCCCGGAAGCCATTTCTGGGAATTAGCAGTTCTTCGAAACCAAAGATTCCGCGGACATAGGCCGTTTCCTCCTCGGCGAGATGATCACTGGCCGACAGGAAGCCGAAGAGGCGGAAATGGCAATCCGGATGGACTAAAAGATTCCTTGAATTCTCGTGAAGTGCGGTTCGTGCCATCGGGAAAAGCACGATATCGCGTCTCTCGAATTCTAACGCGGGATTCTCGAAATCGGCGACAGATCCGACCGCGACACGCGGGGTGGGGCAATCATCGCCGAAAGAATTGTCCAGGAAGTTCCCGAATTGAGCCAGCGAATGCCTCATTTCGTCCGCTTCGCTTTGTGATTTCAGCAGCACTGCGATTCGCGCGTCCCGGTAACTCATCGCGATTTGGGCGACAAGCCACGCGGCACTGACGCCAGGACCGTGCCGAATGAGACCACGACGATGCTGCAAAACCATTTGCATCAACGCCGGATCTTGCGCGGGACTTGCAACGGGGCTTTCAAATGCGGTCGGGTTCGCAAGGTTAGTTCCACATACCGATTCCGTTTCAATTTCATTTTGAAGTTCCAGCCTGATGCCAAGTCCTTGCGCCAGTCGGTGCAACAAATGGACGAACCCGGCGTTCGGACGGCCTTCAAAAAACCGTTCAAAGTCTTGCGAGGAAACCACAGCTCCCAAATCGGCGCCGAGATAGTCGAGAGTTTGGAATTGAAGCGCCGCGTGCGCAAGCAATCGTTGCCGGCCAACACCCCGAAGGAGAAGACGTTGGCCCGACAGGTGGTAGGCGATCTCGTGAGCGGTACGAGTCATTAAAAAGAACCGCAGTGAAGTTCGCCGCTTCCGAACCCTGCTTTTGGCAAATGAGATCGGAAAGACAGGACAATGGAAGCAGAATCGGCGGCGTAGCTACTCTATTTGGCTGTCGGAGAAAGCCCATCGTTTGACTATTCGTCGCCTCGGCGGGGAATGCCCAGAAAACGACGTGTCACAGCCGATCAGCGCCGTTCACACGATCCACGATTGCCGAGCTTGACGAATTGAAGCGATCATGGCTTTGTATCTCACTATGGCGCCACTTACGCAAAATCGGTCACTTCCCTTTTCCCGACGCGTGTATGAACGATGCTCGATCCCCCCAGCCTGGTGGATGTGTCGAACGTTTCATCGATTCGGACGCGTGGGTAGAACACCGCGGGGCATCACTGGGCTTGTGCGAAACACCGCGGTACTTAGAAACCGCGCATTAATAACATCGTCAATAATTCGGGCCTGATTTCGGACCGATCACCCAAACGCCTTCCGCGTTCTGAAAACCCATTCTCGATGCCGCGAATGC
>JBAXFO010000691.1:0-3273 GCA_037139885.1 Planctomycetota bacterium | reverse complement strand
CCGCATGAAAATCGTTTGGCGCCGTCCCCTCAATCAAGTACAACCGAATGAACGTCGCACGCTCCCTTCCTCAAACTCCCGAGGATTCCCCCATGACAGAAAGAGAATTCTGGAGCCTCTTCGACACCGCCCGCGAACAAGCCGGCGATGCGGAAACGTACGAAAACGACGGCCCGCAAATTTTGCAAGAGCTCCTCGAAAAACTCTCTGCCAAGGAGATCGAATCGTTCAACACGATCTTCAACCGCAAATACTACGCGGCCTACCGCTGGGATCTCTGGGCGGCCGCATACATTATCGGCGGCGGTTGCAGCGACGATGGCTTCATGGATTTCCGCTCCGAACTCATTTCACGCGGACAGGCCGTCTACGAAGCGGCTCTCAAGGATCCCGAGAGCCTCGCCGATGTCGAACCGTCCGTCGAAGGTCTCGAAGGTTGGCAATATGTCGCCGGCAGAGCCTATACGGAGAAGACCGGCGACGAACTTCCCGACAACGGCGAACGGCAGGCCGAGGAACCCATGGGCGAACGCTGGGACGAAGATAATGTCTCCGACTTGTTCCCCCGCCTTGCCGAGAAGTTCAACTGAGTCCGCACGACGCCCTTGCGATCCGACATCCCTTCGAGAAACGACCTGTGAAGCCCCTGCCGTATCTTCTTCTCCTGGCTGCCGTCCCGTTTGCGTTCGCGCAAACGCCCGATGGTTTCGTCCCCCTCTTCAACGGCAAAGACTTGACCGGTTGGGTCAACGTCAACTGCGATCCGTCGACTTTCTTCGTGAAGGACGGCATGATCGTCACCACGGGCAAACCGATCGGCTTCCTCCGCACCGCCAAGCAGTACGAGAACTTCATCCTCGAGTTCGACTGGATGCACCAGAATAAGGAAGAGGTCGGCAACTCGGGCTTGTTCGTCTGGGGCGATCCGATCCCGGCCAAGGGAACCGGTTATACCCGCGGCATCGAAGTGCAGGTTCTCGTGAATCTCAACGTCAAAGACAAGTACACCAGCCACGGCGATCTCTTCAGCATCTGGGGCGCCAAGTGCAAACCCGATCGCCCCCACCCCATGGGTTACGAACGCTGCCTGCCCAGCGAAAATCGCTGCAAGGGAGGCGGCGAATGGAACCACTACAAAGTCACCGGCAACAACGGCTCCATCAAACTCGAAGTCAACGGCAAGGAAGTTTCCGGCGTCAGCGATTGCAACCCTCGTAAGGGCTACCTCGCCCTCGAATCGGAAGACGCCGAGTGCTGGTTCAAGAACATCGACATCAAAGAACTGCCGAGCACGAACCCTCAGCCGAACGAGGTCGCCGACGCCGATCGCGGCTTCAAAACGATGTACTTCGGCTTGGATTTGAAAGGCTGGAAAGACGAGCCCGGCAACAAGGACCACTGGCAGGCCAAGGGCGCCCGCCTCGTCTACGACGGCAAAAGCGAAACCGCCGACAAGACCCTCTGGAGCACGCCGGAATACGGCGATTTCGAGATGACCTTCGACTTCAAAGGCGCCAAGAAGGCCGCCCTTATGTTGAAACAAAAGGACGGCACGACGGCGAAACTGCCGACGTATCTGGAAGCGAGCCCCGATTGGATCCGCGTCAACGTCACGCGCCAGGGCGACAACGTCAAGCTTTGGAACGGCAACAACGTTCCGCAGTCCCTCAGCGCACGTACGCCGATCGGCCTCACCAGCGAGGGCCCGGCCGATTTCGCAAACATCTTCATTCGCGAATTGAAGTGACGTTCTTCGTCCGCAAACATCGTCCCATTCTCCTCGTTTTGGCCCTCTCAAGAGGATTCGCATGCATCGCAAACTCGGCGAAACACTCGGGTTGATTGTCCTCGGCATCGCGATCGGAGCGATCGCGTCGCGCTATGCGCCGTCCGAAGCTCGGGGCGGTGGAGGCAAGAGCGATTTGATCGCGGCGCCGAAAGCGGGGCCGAAGCCGGCGACCGAAGCGACGAAACGCGCCAACGCCGCGTTCGGTCAAAAGCTGCCGTTTAAGGACGAGACAGCTTTCGCGAACGCCAAGAAGGGGTTGATCGCCGAACTGCCGGACGGGGGCGTGGTCAAGGGAGCGAAGGGGAATATCGTCTGGGATCCGCGCGCCTACGATTTCATCAAGATCGGCCAGGCGGCGCCCGACTCCGTCAATCCCAGCCTTTGGCGCATCGCTCAAGTGTTGTCGCTGAACGGGCTTTTCAAAGTCACCGACAAGATTTACCAGGTTCGCGGCTACGATCTGTCCAACATCACCTTCATCGAAGGCGACAAGGGCGTCACCATCGTCGACCCGCTCATCTCGGAGGAAACCGCCAAGGCGGCTCTCGACCTTTACTACAAGCATCGCCCGCAAAAGCCCGTCGTCGCCGTGATCTATACGCACAGCCATGTCGACCATTACGGCGGCGTGAAGGGAGTCGTCTCCGAAGCCGACGTCCTGGCCGGCAAGGTGCGGATTATCGCTCCGGAGCGGTTCACGGAAGAAGCCGTCAGCGAGAACGTGATGGCCGGCAACGCCATGAACCGGCGCGCGAGTTACATGTATGGGCCGCTGCTGCCGAAGAACGCGCAGGGGCAAGTTTCTTCCGGCCTGGGGCAGACGACCTCGAGCGGCGTCACCACGCTGATTCTGCCGACGGAATTCGTCTCGAAAACCGGCCAGAAACTTTCGATCGATGGCCTCACCTACGAATGTCTGATGGCCCCGGGGAGCGAAGCTCCGGCGGAATTCCACTTCTACATTCCCGAGTTCAAAGCCCTCTGCACCGCGGAGAACTCGGTCCATACGATGCATAACCTTTACACCCTTCGCGGCGCCAAGACGCGCGATTCCCGCAAGTGGTCGGGATATCTCACCGAAACGCTCGACATGTGGGGCGACAAGGCCGAGACGCTGTTCGCTCCGCATCACTGGCCGACCTGGGGCAACGCCGAGATCGTCGAGCACATCAAAAAGTATCGCGACACGTTCAAATACATCCACGACCAGACGCTGCGTCTCGCGAATCATGGCTACACCATGATCGAGATCGGCGAGATGATCGAACTGCCGCCGAGCCTGGCGTCGAACTGGGCGTCGCGCGGCTATTACGGCAGCCTGAACCACAACGCGAAATCGGTCTACAATTTTTATCTAGGATGGTTCGACGCCAACCCCGCAACGCTCAACGCCTTGCCTCCTGTGGAAGCGTCCAAGAATTACGTCGAGTTCATGGGCGGGGCAAAAGCCGTTCTCGCCAAGGCGAAGCCGCGCTTCGAACAGG
>JBAXFO010000690.1:0-3277 GCA_037139885.1 Planctomycetota bacterium | reverse complement strand
CTGTTCAGATGTATTTGCTAGGCGCAAATACCGTGCCGAACACGATTGGGACGCGGTCTATTATCTGGCCCTGGGGACGAAACTCACGACGGGGCAGGTGATTGTCGTCGATGGGGGACGGACGATCTAAAGATTCCGCAACGGCCTGGCGAGAAATCGCGCGATCCCTGGGAGTCGGAGCCCCTCATCCCAGGGTTTGGCTGACCCATCACGAACGGTTACTTGCGATGGCGGATTTTGGCGCGCATGCGGCGTTTCTTGCGACCGACTTTGCGACGGCCTGAGCCGCGACGACGACTGCCCATATTCAACTCCTCAAAAACCCGCGACGCGTTCTTCGCCTCAAATGCGTGGCGAAAGTTTGGAAAGCTGCAATTGTAGGGCTTCGAACCGGCGAGGCAAGGAGGGAGGGAATCTTCGTGCAAAATTGGCTGTTGACCGCCGCGGAAAACCGCGGTAGAAATAATCGAAGGAAATCCCGCCCTGGCCTGGCTGCTGGGCCATAAAAGGGTCGCCGAGATCGGTTCCGGCTGGGATCTTCAAAGGCCGCCAAGAAAGGAGAATTGAGTCCTTGCCACCGGGCCCCTTCGACCGCACCGCCACTTTCGACCGCGATCGCAACAAAGAACATTCGCAGCGAATTAACGAACAAATTCGCATCAGTCCCGTGCGTCTCATCGGCGCAGCGGGCGAGCAAGTCGGCGTCGTGACGACCGCTCAAGCCATGGAGATGGCCCGTGAAGCCAATCTCGATCTGGTCGAGGTCGCTGCGGACGCTCGTCCCCCTGTCTGCAAAATCATGGATTTCGGCAAGTTCAAGTTCCTGCAGAAGCAAAAACTCAAAGACAAGACCAAGACGCATCAGCAGAAGCTGAAAGAAATCCGTCTGCGCCCCAAGACCGACGAACACGACATCGAAACCAAGATCAACCAGGCACGCCGTTTTTTGGAACATAAAGACAAAGTGCTCATTTACGTCGTTTACAAAGGCCGGGAGTTGCAGCACATCGAGGAAGGCAAGCGCGTGCTCACGCACATGCTCGAAAAGTTGGTTGACACCTGTAAGGTGGAGAAGATGCCGTCGATGGAAGGCAAGCGGATGTCGACGACGTTAGTTCCGAAGTAGAATACGTGGGGTCAAACTAAGAGTTCCCCCGAGTAAGGATTGCATCTCCATGGGCGCGATTGTCGAGGGCCATTATTTTCGAAAACAGTTCGGTTGCAAGAGCGGAATTATCGCATGGAGCCATCGTTCGCGGTTTTTGATGGGAGTCAAATTGATCGGTCCGTCGGTCCCGCGACTGCTCGATTACGGTTGCGGAGACGGCACTTTTCTCGTTCTTGCCGCCGATCGATTCCAAGAAGGGTTTGGAGCTGATTTGGCGGTCGATCAGATCGAAGATTGCCGCAAACGCTTGGCGTCATTGACGCATCTAAAGTTTGGCGCCCTAAGTGAATTGAGTCAGGTTGGGAGCGGATTCGACATTGTGATGTGCATGGAGACACTTGAGCATTGCACGGCTCCCGTGGTCGAAAAAATCCTCGATGACTTTGCTCGATTGGCGTTGCCGACAGGGCGGATCATCATCAGCGTGCCGATTGAGATTGGACCGACATTCTTTTTGAAATGGGCGGTTCGTAAGGTCGCCGGGTGGCGGAAGTTGAGCGATTATCGGCATTACGAGCGATATTCGTTTGGCGACGCATTCAAGATGATTTTCGCGAACCGAAATACGGTTGTGAAACGTCCCATTTACGGCCCTCCGGAATCGCCCTCGCACTCTCACTATGGATTTAATTGGCGAGCGCTTCGCGAGGTCATCCGAGGCCGCTTCGAGATCGAACAGACACGATTTTCCCCATTGGGCTTTCTTGGAGGATGGGTGAGCAGTCAAGTTTGGTTCGTGTGCCGACCGCCGGCCGAAGGCGAAAAAGCCACCGCCCCGAAGTGAAGCGGCCTTCCTCGGCGGGAGCGATGGCGACGCTTCGGGCGTTTCATTTTTGGCGAGCAAAGATTTACCGAAGCCGTTTTCTGGCATCTTGCCGCTTGTCGGCTCCGGTTCTATGATAATTGCTCTTCGCGACGGTCTTCGTTGCGGAGAGTTTTTCCGTTTTGGGAGTTGTCCCGTGCCGAAGCAGAAGACGCACAAGGCCTCGAAGAAGCGCTTCAAAGTGACTGGAACCGGCAAGCTCAAGCGCGTGCAGGCCGGCAAGAAGCACTTGAACAGCCCGAAGTCGGGGAAGCGGAAGCGGCAGCTGCGCAAGCCCATCATTGAAACGGGCCGCGTGGCGCAAAAATACATCAAGGCCATCAGCTAAAAGTCGCCTCGCGCTCCGCGCGAGAATGTTGAAATTCGATTCGTGCTGTTTGAGGAGTCGGAATCATGGTTCGTGCACGCAGCGGCAAAACGGTCACGCAGGGTCGCAAGCGGACTCGCAAGTTGACCAAGGGCTTTCGGGCCGGCCGGCATAATCTGTACCGTCAATCGATCGTCACGCTCATTCGCGCCCGGCGTTATGCCTTCCGCGATCGCCGCGTCCGCAAACGCGAATTCCGCCGCCTGTGGATCGCGCGTATCAGCGCCGCCTGCCGCATGCGTGGCATTCGTTATAGCTTGCTGATCAATCAGCTGGCGATGAAGAACGTGGAACTCAACCGCAAGAGCCTGGCCGAGATCGCGATTCACGATCCGGAAGCGTTCACCCGCATCTGCGAAATGGCCGCGAAGTAAGGCTCGCCCGACCGAACCCTCTGCCAAGCCCATGAGTCCTCACTCGTGGGCTTGAACCTTATATGGGGCTGTCCATGTCGAACGATCTCGCCGCCCTGGAAACCGAGGCCAAAGCCGCCCTCGAAGCGTGCGTCAGTACGCAAGATGTCATCGCCTGGAACGCCGCCTTCCTCGGCGACAAGGGCCGGCTCACTGCCGAACTCAAAAAAGTCGGCGGCATGCCCAAGGAAGAACGTCCCGCGTTCGGCCAGGCGATGAACCGCGTCAAAGCCGAACTCGCCCAGGCGAAAGACGTGCGCCAGCTGTTTCTCAAGAAACAAGAACTCGAACGAAGTTTGACGACCGACGCCCTCGACGTCACCCTCCCCGGTCGACCGGTCGCGCGCGGCCGGTTGCATGTCGCCAGCCAGATCATGCGGCTCATCACCAGCATCTTCGCCGACCTCGGCTTTCAGGTGTATCGCAGCCGCGAGGTGGAAGACGTTATCACGAACTTCGAACTCCTCAACATGCCGCGGCACCATCCGGCCCGCGACATGTGGGAC
>JBAXFO010000689.1:0-3289 GCA_037139885.1 Planctomycetota bacterium | reverse complement strand
ATATGCCGATGAAGCAGCGACCGCAGCACCCGGGCCTCGCGTTCGAATCGCCGCAGCGCGTCGTCCGATGAGTTGAGCGCCGGCCGCAAAGTTTTGAGCGCCACCGTCTCGCCCGAGCCTTCGTGGATCGCCTGGTAAACCGCGCCCATGCCGCCCTCGCCCAGAATCGCCTGCAATCGATAGCCGGGCACCTCCAGCGGCTTCGGCTTTTCCGGCGCGAGGGTGTCGAACGCGTCGGGAGGTGTCGTCGGCTTCGACAACGTCGCCGCCGCGTCGTCGGCGCTCCGCACGATCGCGACGAGATGCGTCTCCCCCACCTCGATCGTGTCGCCATTCTTCAGATCGACCGCCTCGACGCGCACGCCGTTGACCTTGGTGCCGTTCTTGCTTTTCAAATCGACCAGCCGACACGCCGGCGGATTCGCCTCGATCAAGAATTGATGCCGGGAAAGATACGGATCCTTTTCGGGCAGAGCGCAATGCGCCTCCGCCGAGCGGCCCAGAAGAAATGTCGCGTGGCGGTCGAGCACGAACTCCTCGCCCTGATGCGGGCCCGCGGTGACGCGGAGGACGATCGTCGCGGATGCGGCGGCTTGCGGAATCGGATGATGGGCGGGAGACATCGAACGAATCTCAACGAGGGTAACACCGAGCCGCAAGTTCACGGCTTTGAGTTCGCGTATTTTATCCAAATCGAGGTGTTTGAAGCTTCCCGCGCTCGCGCGGGGCAATAACAAAGGGTGCCGACTCGGTTCTGGCACCTTAGAATGCCGCGGGCTTGAGATTTTTGTTGCACTGGCGGCAGTTCGAGGCCCTGTGGACTGCGATGGCGTTTGAGCGGCCGTTTTTCTCGACGTTCGCGCGTCCCAATGACAAGGTTCGTCCCACGACGTGTTGGTCACGTCTTGATTCCCTAGACGACCCCCACTTTCTCAATGTTCTGGCGCGGTCGAACGTCCACATTCCCATCTCGACAAGGGTCAACCAAATTTCAAGACTTCCCGTTGTTTCGTCCGCCGCGGCAGCAATCACCAGGCAGTCGCATTTGCGGCCGAACCGGGCGCCTTGGCGGTCGACTGCGTCCACGACTCGCTCCCGATCGCAGCGCCGCTATCGACCAAGCCAATTCCGGATACCGAGTTATTCTGATAGTGAAGAGTGATTGGCGAATCGGGCAGCAAGTCCACGGCGCCAGTCGCCGGATTGCGGTCGCAGTAAGGAAACTGCTCGGTGGACGTCATGATTTCGACTCGCCGCTTTCGAGAAGCTGAGAAAGCTGCGCCGCCGCTTCGGGGCCGAACTCGGGCGTGTAAATCGGATAGACCTGGCCTTCCTTGAACGCAAGCGAATCTGCATCGGCCAACCCGTTAATCAGGAGTTGCGCAAGTTGAAGTTTGTTCGATCGGGACAAGGCTTCGACGGCCGGCATGATCTCGACAATGGACATTGAAAAACTCCGACGTTCGTTGGTCCTTTCGGATTCTATCAGTTAATCGAAAGCGATCAAGCGATTCGTCGAGGGCCGGCGAGACGGTCCGCGACCGTCCGCGTCCCCTTTCCGCTCTTGGCGCAATGCCTGTCCCCTTGTTTTCCGCCAGTTACTGTTCGGTGCGAGCTTCGTCGGCGCGATGCGAGCGGAGCGCGACATGCAGGAAGGGCCAGATGGCGAGGGGGATGAGGGCGCTGATGATGAGACCGAGGACCGGGCGTTCGAGGTAGGCGGCGCCCAGGAATGCGAAGGCGAAGCCCATTGCGAAGCTGCCGCAAGCGAGGGCGGCGAGGAACGGCGCGAAGCGCATCCGGGCCATGCCGGCGAGGCACGCGAGCGCCTCGGGCAGAATCGGCATCCAGCGCGACAGGGCGATGGCGGCGAGGCCGAAGCGTTCGAAGAAGCGGTTGAGTTTGGCGATATTCGTTTCGCCGACCAGAACCTCGAACACCCGTTTGCCCAGCAGTCGGCAGCCGCCATACGCGATCAAGCCCGCGGCCAACGAGCCGATGCCGCCGAGCAATCCGCCTAGCCAGGGGCCATAGATCATGCCGAGCGCCGCGATCACCGCGGTCGACGGCACGGGAAGAACCAGATCGGAAACGATGAGCCCCATGCCCACGGCCCACGCCCAGTCGCCGTACGATTGCAGCCGGCGCACGCCTTCCTCGCCGGCGAAGGCGCTCTCGATTTCGTCGTCGAAAAGGAAGACGGGCACGATCATCAATGCGACCAGGCCGAAAATGACGAACATCAAACGCATGGGCGGCCTCGGTCAATCAGGGGGCGAACTTCAACCGGCGGAAAAGAAAAGCCGCGACAAAGGGGGCGTTTCGCGTTAGGCCTCGTCCATCTCGACCGCCACGGCGGCCGCCATCAAGCGGAAACGACTCCCGACCCCTTGGTTTTCTTCGATTCCTCGCTTTGGGACAAGGCTCCCTTGCACACATCCCGTGCGAACCCGGTATATTAAACACAGGATTCAACAAAACGGCCCATTTTTCCGTGGTTCGACGCGCGAAGACCCCGTGCGCCATGCGGCGATTCGGATTGACAGTCGCCGCCGATTTGAAATGATGACTTTGAGCACTCAACTCAGGAGCATTCTCCATGATCGAAACGATGGCGGCGCCGGAGGTCAGGCGGAGCGCCGACCCGACCAAGTTCGAGCGGGAGCGAGCCGCGTTCGTTCGCCTTCGGCCGGAACTCCTGACTCAGTATCGCGGCCAATTCGTCGCGATTCACGACGAGAAGGTCGTCGGTCACGGCAGCAATCACCAGGCAGTCGCATTTGCGGCCTACGAGAAATTCGTATATCTCCCCATTTACGTCGACCTGATCGCCGATGAAGTCCAGCAG
This sequence comes from Planctomycetota bacterium, assembly GCA_037139885.1. Taxonomy (GTDB): domain Bacteria; phylum Planctomycetota; class Planctomycetia; order Gemmatales; family Gemmataceae; genus JAIEPT01. Next base: position 441 of record JBAXFO010000689.1, on the reverse strand, counting down.
CCGGTTCGCATGCCGAGCTTTCGCGTCCTGGCGGGGGGATGAATGGAATGCTCCGCTATCGCTATTCCGAAGAGTTCGCGCCGCCGGCCCCATTCGTTCACGCAACGCTTCTGAATCCAGCAAATCAGTTGGCGACCGAAGCGATCCCCGCCCAACCGGATTGCGGCGCGGACCGAACTGTCATTCCGCAACCGTTCGTCGATCGATTGCAATTGGCGCCGGTGCGTCAAATTCCCGTCGCCGGCTTGGGCGGTCGCGTGCGAACCATCGAAACGTACTACGTCCGACTTCAGATTCGCGGACTCGACCCGTCGTCATTGAAGCGTTGGCGACCGACCATGAGCCTTTCATTTTGATCGGCCGGGACGTCCTCAACGATTTGCGGATCGTTCTCGACGGTCCGAATCGAATTCTTGAAATCAACGCGTAACCGAAACAACA
>JBAXFO010000688.1:0-3298 GCA_037139885.1 Planctomycetota bacterium | reverse complement strand
GGCCCATCCCGTCCATGGGCATCGCGCAATTCACGCCCGATCCGGTCGATCGGCCCGGCGTCGGCGGTTTGACGATCCCGCGGCACGCGCCTTTGCGGACCGGGATGGTCGGCAGCCCCGCGATCGCTTGCCGGATGCGCACGGGCTACCCCGTCACGCTTTGGCCCATCGAGGTGACCGACGCCCAGATGATTCGCGGGCCGTTCGCGGGGGCGCCGCCGAGGACGGTGGCCGCCCTTCGGCTGCAACTCAGCACGCAGGGCGATCTCCGCTTCGCCGACCTCGAGCTCGACAAGCTGCGTTTTTACCTCAGCGGGGAAAAGCAAGTCATCGCAACTCTTTACGAGATTTTGTTCCTCAACTGCACGAAAGTGCTCTTCCGCAACATCGGCGAAAAGAAGCCGTCCCTTGCCTTCGCGCCGAGCGAGTGCTTTCACCAGGTCGGTTTCGGCATCGATGAAGGCCTGTTGCCCTTGCCGATCGAATCGTTCGTCGGCCATCGGCTGTTGCTCGAATTCCTCAGTTTTCCGGCCAAATTTCACTTTCTCGATCTCGGCGGCTGGCGCGACGTCGCCCAGGCGGGCTTTGGGCCGAAGGTCGAAGTCATCTGCTATCTGACGCGCAATCACGAAAACCTCGAACAAGGCGTTCACGCGAGCACGTTCCTGTTGGGGGCGACGCCGATCATCAACCTCTTTCCGCAAAGCGCGGAACCGGTGACGATCACGCAGACGAAGAGCGAATACCGCGTGGCGCCGTCGCGCGAGAATGTCGACGCGTTCGAGGTGTTTTCGATCGACGAGGTCGTCGGCGTCGATGAAGGCCGGCCGCCGTTTCCGCTCGAACCCTTCTATCATTTCCGCCTCGGCCAAAATCGCGACAACCTGCGCTCGTTCTACCACGAAACGCGCCGCGATTCTCTCGACGCGGGCGATCAAGGTACGGAAGTTTACCTTTATGTCCTCGACGGCGATTGGCATCCGCATCAGCCCGCCAACCTGATGCTCGACGTGCAGTCGACCTGCACGAATCGCGATTATCCGAGCCGATTCCTGCGCGGCGGCGATCCGCTCATGTATCTCGGCACGCCTCCCGTGCCGATCGGCCCCATCGCCTGCCTGTATGCCCCGACGCCGACGCTGCGGCCGCCGCGCCGGCGCGCCGCCCACTGGCGCGTTCTCTCGCAGCTCGGCCTCAACCATAAAACCATGACCGATCCGGTCGAAGGGGTGCGCGTGCTTCAGGAGATGTTGCGGCTCTGCGATTTCTCCGATCAATCGGCGGAATCGGTCGTCGGCGCCGTGAATCGGCAAGTCGTCGAAGGCATCCGCTCGCTGCAAACGCGGCGCGTCCTGGGGCGGGCGTCGAGCAACGGCGCCATGGGTCTGTGCCGGGGTCTGGAAGTCACGATCGAACTCGACGAGAAGAATTACGTCGGCGTCGGCGTGTTCTTGTTTTCGTGCGTGCTGGAGCGCTATCTGGGCTGGCTGACGGCGGTCAATTCGTTCAGCCAACTCGTCGTCAAAACGGTGCAAGGAGATTCTGTCAAGCGATGGCCACCACGAGCGGCGGAACGCCAACTCCTGTAACTCCAGGTCCGAAAATTCCCGGACCGATCGCGCCGCGGGCCGTGGCCGACGATCTGTTCGCGCGCGCCTACGAATTCGATTTCTTCCAGGCTGTGCGCCTTCTCGAACGGCTCTTTCCCAAGCTGCGGGCGGTGGGCCGCGGCGCGAAGCCCGATGGCGAAGTCGTGCGGTTCAAATCGTGGTACGCGCTCAAGTTTCCGTCGGCGACCGTCTACGATCTCAAGCCCCCCGAAGGCGACTCGACGACCATCGTCAAGCCGCCGCAAATGGTGATCACGTTTCTCAGCATGGCCGGTTCCAGCGGCGTGCTCCCCCGGCATTACACCGAAATGATCCTGCGCATCGATCGCGATGTCCGCGGGCCCGAACGCACCGCGCTACGCGAGTTTCTCGACCTGTTCACGCACCGCTTCGCCTCGCTCTTTTTCCGGGCCTGGGAAAAATACCGCTTCATGATCGCCTACGAGCGCGGCGAATACGCGCTCCGCGACCCCGACGCCTTCACGCACGGCCTCTTCAGCCTCGTCGGCCTGGGCACCTCGGGACTGCGCGAGCGCATGCGCGTGGCCATCCCCGACGCGGACAGTTCGCCGCGCGACACGGTCTTCGGGCAGCCGAAAGAAACCGTTCTCGGCAAGATCGATGATCTCTCGACGCTGTGGTTCGCCGGCTTCTTCGCCCAACGCCCGCGGAATGCGTTTTCGCTCGAGGCGATGTTGGCCGCGCTGGTGCGGTTGCCCGTCAAAGTGTGCCAGTTTCAAGGTCAATGGCTGCGGCTGGACGCGATGAATCAATCGGTCATGGGCCCGCTGAACGGCAACAACTGCCTGGGCCGCAACGTCATCGTCGGCGACCGCATCTGGGATGTGCAAAGCAAAATCCGCATCCAACTGGGGCCCATGACCTACGCGCAGTTTCTCGAATTCCTTCCCGACCGCGCCCCCCGCCCCGAACGCAAGGGCATCTTTCTCCTGGCCCAGTTCGCCAGGCTTTATCTCGGCCCCGAAATCGATGTCGAGTTTCAGCTGATTTTGAAGAAGGAAGAAGTGCCCGGCTGCAAGATCGGCCCCGGGTTAGGCCTCGGCTCGCGACTCGGCTGGAACACGTGGTCCAAACGCAAACCCCTCCCCCGCGACGCCGCCGATGCCGTGTTCCAGGCGGAAGAGATGGTCTGGATTCGGCCGAACAGCTAAGAGTTCGGCGTGGGGTGGGTGGTGTTCAGCTGCGTCCCCTTTGAATTTTCCTGCGATAAGATTGTGTCGAGAAACGAGCACGACGCGAATGGTCCGCTCGAAACGAAAATCGTTGAAGAGGTATTCCGGCGAACCGCTTGCATCTGGCACCTGCACGTAAACGGCCAAGGGATCCGCAATACGACGGAACACCCGTTCTTCGAAAAGACGAAAGGCTGGGTGAAAGCCGGGCTCCTTTCGATCGGCGACGTGTTGCTCGGGAAGGACGGCGAGCTCGCAATCCCGGAACGACCGTAAGTGAGGCTGATGTAATTTTGAATAATGCCTTGCAGTCGTTCGCTAATAAGGGGACGTCGCATGCATTCGTTAACGCTATACACGGCAAATGAGAACACTCTTGAAGAATTCAATAAGGTTATTGTCAATCGATGGCCATTCTTAAAGCCGCATTACCGGCCAACGTATTTCGTTACCGCCCGGCAGGAAAGATGTCTGACCGGCTCTGCGTTGCCGGTC
>JBAXFO010000687.1:0-3300 GCA_037139885.1 Planctomycetota bacterium | reverse complement strand
TCTGATCCGAGCCGCGAAGCCTGAAGTTTTCTGGCTTCGCGGCTCGTTTCACGCCGTTCCTGAGCCCCTCCCCAGGGCGTCCCGACAGCAAAACACCCCCAAAGCGAAAGACACCAGATACGCAACATCCCCCCTGGTTAGAGTGAGTCTGAATCATGCAATTCTTCAATCGGCCCGAAAACTGGCCCGTCGTCGCCATCTGCATCGGCATGGTCGCAGCGGCGGTCATCGATTGGTGGAAGTTCAAAGTCCCCAATAAACTGACATACCCTCTGATCATCAGCGGCTGGATTCTCGGCCTGTTCATCAACTTCGGTCTGGTCAGCCCCTATCTGGGCGTCGGCGGCGGTTTCGGCCCCGCGTTCGCCGGCACCTTCCTCGGCCTGGCGCTTATCCTGCCCGTGTATGTGATCGGCGGCATGGGCGCGGGCGACTGCAAAATGACCATGGGTTTCGGCTCCTGGGTGGGAGCCTTCTTCGGCTATGACCCCGGCATGTGGATCATCGTGATGGCCTTCTGCGTCGGCGTCATCGTCGGCGGCATCATCGGCGCGGGCATGATCGCCCTCCGCGGCAATTTCCGCCAGAACGCCGGACACGTCGGCGAAATTCTCGGCGACCTCGTCTCCGGCAACGGCCTTGGCGACATCGCCAATCGCGCCAACAATCGTCGTCCGCGCTGGCACCGCCTCCCCTACGGCGTGCCGCTGTGCATCGGCTTCCTCGGCTATCTCGTCTGGATCTTCGAAATTGTCCCGGCGTCCGTTCCGACTCCGGATTCCTCCGATCTCCCCGTCCAGGCCTCGACGCAAAAGTAAGCGCGGCCTCGACTCCCTAACTCCCTGAGGTTCACTGTCATGAAACCCAAAACACTGATCCTGATGGTCGTCGCCGTCACCTGCGGCCTCGGCGCCAGCTATATGACCAGCCGGTTGCTCGCCGATCGCCAGACCGACAATACCGAAAAAGTCGCCGTCCTCGTCGCCCGTCGTCAACTCGACAACGGCTCCGCGATCAAGGTTCCCCAAGAAACCTTCGAAGAAAAGCTCTACACCAAAGGCGAAGAGCCGCGCGACGCCGTCTCCAAGTACGAGGACCTCAAGGGCCGCATTCTCAAGCGAACCCTCCGCCAGGGCGACTTCATCCGCGCCGACGACATGCTCGATTCCAAAGACCCGCAATCGGTTTTCGCGGCCAACCTCCCCGAAGGCTATCGCGGCGTCGGCCTCCGCGTGAATCTCGAATCGATCGCCGGCGGTTTCGCCAGCTTGCCGCATTCGCGAGTCGACATCATCCAGACCGTGCGCCGCGGCGACGACAAGTCGAGCTACGCTAGCATCCTGCTTGAAAACGTTTTGGTTCTCGCCGCCGACGCCCGCACCCAGCGCGACGAAGCCGGCAACGCCATGCCCGCGAGCATCGTGACCTTCGCCCTCTCGCCGGAAGATGTGCTGAAGCTCAACCTCTCCCGCGAAGTCGGCACCTTGAGCCTCGCTCTGCGGAAATTCAACGATAACAAAAAATCGCCGATCGACCGCATCACCGCCGAAGACATTCGCAAGGGAGTCTCGGGCCACAAGTCCGACGGCAGCGACGGCGATCTGGTTCCCGCCGAACCGTCCACGGCTGCTTCGCAACCCCTCAGCGGCCTGCCGATGTTCCCGCTCAAGACCGAAGACGCCAAACCCGCCGAAGTGGTGAAAGTGGACGCACCCCCGGCCGCTCCCTCGAACATTCAGCACACGCTGGTGATCTTCGAAGGCGATAAGGCCCGGCCGATCAACTACCTTCTCGATCCGGTCACCCGCCGAGTCGTCAATCAAGAAGTGACTCGTACGGAAGTCATCGCTCGCCCGCCGCAACCGGAACCGCAGAAGACCGACGAGTAATCACCCGAACGCAAAAACTCGCAATCGCCTCCGGATCCTTCCGGGGGCGTTTTGCGTTTCCATGGTTCGCCGCGCCGCCAATCAACTCGCGAGAAACCGCTCGAGGATCGACGTCAACGTCTGCCGCAGCTGGGCCGCGATATCGAGCACTTCCCCGTGATGAATGGGACCGCTCGACAAACCCGACGCCTTGTTGCACACGCACGAAATCGCCGCACATTCCAGCCCGAGCTCGTGGCCTATTTGAATTTCGCGAGCCGTCGACATGCCCACCACATCCGCGCCGCACCAGCGAAGCGCGCGCACTTCCGCGGGCGTTTCATAACTCGGCCCCGTCACCTGAGCGTAAACGCCCGTCGTCAAACTTTCCCCGCTCTCGGCCGCCGCGGTTTTAAGCTTCGCGATTAGATTCGGCGAATACGGACTGCTGCGTGGCTCATTGAGAGCCTGCCACCAGTTGGGCCGGGTGCATTCGATATGGTCCGTGAGGGCGACGAGACTGCCGGGGCCGAGATCGTCGCGGATGCCGCCGACGGCGTTCGTCAAAACCAGCGTCTTGACGCCAAGCTGCTGTGCGAGACGAATCGGTTGCACGACGCTCTGCCACGTGTGCCCTTCGTAATAATGCACGCGTCCGGCGAAAACGAGAACCTGCCGCGAACCCCAACCCCCCAGGAGCAGCTCGCCGCGATGGCCATGCACGGAGGGGGCGGGAATGTTTGGCAGCTCGTGAAACGGCACAGACAGCGGATTTTCCAATCGCTCCGCCAAATCGCCGAGACCGGAACCGAGAACCAGGGCGACTTCCGGGGGCCGCCGTCGTGCGGCTTCAAGAAACTCAGGATAAGACATCATCGTCTCCAAAATTCGTTTCCTTCCATCTTAGCCAACAGCCGGCGCGGAACGTCAAGATATAGGCGGGGGCCGCCGCGTATAATGACACCGTTGCGCCAAGGAGACACCGTCATGAAATATGTCGCTTCGCTCGCCGGTTTGTTGTTGGGGGCGTTTGCGCTCGTCGCTCAAGAGACGCCGCCCTTGGACTCCCCGAAAGCCGACTATACCGAGCTTTCGAAGATGATCCGCACGGTGGCGCTCAAAGAGGCCCCGAAGGAATTTCGCCCGGCCCCAGCCTGGGGATTGTCGACGCCGTTTCCTCCCAAGCTACGGCTGCCCGGCTTGCCGCGCACGACCATCAAGAACGGCGATCACCTGGAATTGGCCCACGGCTCATGGAAGCGGGCCCGCGTGACGATGGAAAACCCGGAACGAGATTTCGTTCTCAACGTCACCGATCTGACGGCCCTCGAAGCGTCGAAATACCGGGTCTCGATCACGAGCATCGCCCCGCTCAACATCGATTACGAATTCCAGCAATGGCTGAATGGCCTGATGCTCGTCGGCCTGGAAG
>JBAXFO010000686.1:0-3303 GCA_037139885.1 Planctomycetota bacterium | reverse complement strand
TCGACGCCCGACTCGATCAGGGCGTTCTGACCCTCGTTCTTCCCAAGCACCAGTCGGCCAAGCCCCGCAAGATCGAGATCAAGGCCTAAGCGAATTGTTTTAGAATGCAGAACCTGGTTGGTAACCTTAACACTCAAGTCATTATCGGAGGATTTACCATGTCGGAAAACAACGTAGCGCCGATCGTGAATGGCCAGGGAGCCGAATTGATGCGCAGCGGCCGGACGGTCGCGCCGCGCGTCGACATCTTCGAGACGGAGCAGGAATTGTTGTTGTATGCGGATTTGCCGGGCGTCGCTCCCGGCGATGTCGACCTTCGCTATGAAGACGGCGAACTGATTTTGCAAGGGCGCGTGGATAGCGCGCGCCGCAGCGGCGAGCCGTTGGCGACCGAGTTCGATTCGGTCAGTTTTTACCGAGTGTTCCGCGTTCACGAAAGCATCGACGCGGCGAAAATCGGCGCCGAACACAAGAACGGCGTCCTCACCGTTCATCTGCCCAAGGAAGCGAAACATCAACCGCGACAGGTGGCCGTGAAAGCGACGGCGTGATGGGCGGCGTGATCGACAGCGTGATTGATGTACGGGCGATGGGACGAAGAAACGTCTCGTCGCCCGTTCAGCGTTTCGGGTGTTCGAAAAGCTGGCCGACGCTGATCGCTTGTTCGCGATCGCGCAGCCAGGAAGCGACTTCATGAACGTCGCCGAGAAAGGCAAGGACGCGTTCGCGATCCGCATTCAGATCGTTCGCGACGAGTCCCGGCAATGGCGCGTAAGCCGACGTGAGCTCCGCATTGAGTCGGCTTTGCAGCTTGCGGTGAAATTGCATCCGCAACGACGGCCAACGCATCGGGATCAGCGTGGCGATCAAGACGTGCAGAATCACCATCGTCAACACGACGACAGCCACGGGCAGCAAGAGATCGCCGCTGTCGAACGTGCCGTGCAGATAGAGGTATTTCCAGAGCAAGACCACGGTCATCGCCAAGAGGGCAAGCGACGGCAGCATGTTGCCGGCCATGACGAGCCCGCGCTGGATCCATTTGCGTGCTCCGGGCGGCTCGGCCCAGGTGCGTTCCACATCCGTCAACGCTTCGAGCATCGCCTGGGCGTGGCGTGCGTTCCATTCATGCTGCGACGCCGTTTCCACGGACGCGGCGAGCAGCCGTAACGGAAAGCCGCGGGCTTCGGCGTCGAGCAACAGGCGATTGGCGAACGCCTTGTGCCGAGCGTGCAGGTGCCGTTCCGAGGCTTCCACGCTGCACTTTCCCAGAAAGCTGGCCATATTGAAGTCGTACGGTTTGGGCGCGGCCCCCGCTGCGGGGAGCGACGGCATCCAGGGGATTTTCGACTTCCAGCCGCCGCCCGTCGCCAGCGAACGAAGCTTGTGAACCACACCGAGGTAGTAAGCCATCAGCCCCGTGAAGAGGCCGCGGCGCTGATCGGCGAAATGCCGTTCGATGTCGTGTTGATATGGGTCGAGCGAAGTCAACAGCAAGCCGGCCGATTCGTCGGCCTCCTGATGAATGAGCGTTCCCCACGACGGCGTGAGGTATTCGAGCTTTGCGGACAGATCCGGAGGGCAGGCGGCGGTCATGGCGGTTTCGAGTTGATCGAAAAGTTGACTGACGCCGCGCGCCTTGATCGACTCCACCTCGAGCCGGGAGATGCCCCCTTCGATCCAACGCGCCAGCTCCAGGAACTGTTCATCCGGCAAGGGCGGCGCGGGCAGTTGTGCGACATTCTGCCACGGATGATCGATCCAATATTGCGCGCAGGTGCGGAAGATGAGCGGGTTATCGAAGCCGGCGGCCTGCAAATCGCGGAGCCAGTCTTCGTCGGGGCGGGCTCCGGCTCCGGGAGTTTGGCAGCGGTCCCACTTGTTCATGACAAAGCCGAACGCACGCCGCTTTTTCTGTTCGAGAAAGAGATCCCAGCCCAGCTGATCGTGGTATTTTTCCTGGGAGCCGACATACAGGACGACGTCGGCCACCGGCAACATGCGCAGCAGCTTCTCGCGATTGGCGAGATCGTTGCTGTCGACATCGGGCGTGTCGACGAGGATCTTGTGCCGCAATCCTTCGCGATTATGGCGTGCGAGCTTGCACATCTGCAGGGCCGGATCCAGGCGTTTGGCGTCGAGAGTTTCGTGCAGATAAACGACCGGATCGCGCGTCGTGGGCCGGGCGAACGAAGCCGAGGCGATCGGCGCGCCGGCGAGAGCGTTGAGCAAGGACGACTTGCCCACGCCCGTGCCCCCCATGAAAACGACGACGAGGAGCGGATGCTCGAGGAGCAGCGCCCGCGACTGCCGGCCGAGATCGTCGGCAAGAGTCGTCAATTGGGCCGCGAGGAGCACAGGGGGAGGATCGGGATGTCGCGCGGTCAGCCAGGTTCGCAAACCGCCTTCGAGTTCCGCCAGTGCGGGCGCCAGCGTTCGCAGAACGGGTTCGGTCGTCGACAGCGAAGCAACGGCGGACATAACGCTCCCGGAAAATCGAGGCGTCGGCATTCTATCGGATTCGTGAGCCTTGCGTAGGGCCCAGCAATCGTGTCGGGCGTCACGGATCGACTCCAAAGAAAATAAAGGACGGAATTTCCTTCGAAGACCTAGAATGGCCCAGGACGCGAAGCGACTCGTAATTAAGCGATCAGGTCTTGCTTTCGGGGCAGAATCCGCTTCTTTCGTAGTTTCGTTGGCTCATGAGCTTAAACATCCGCAGACCGCGGTCTTTCGCGGCGCCGGACACATTGACATCGAAGGGCGCGACATCATGGTGATTTTTGGCCTCTCTCAAACCAGCGGCATCGAGCGCCAGTTGAAGCTCGATCGAGCTGGAACCGGAATCCTTCTCACGATCTCGGATCACATCGGCACGATCGAACGCGAGCGAATCCTTGTGCAGATTGAAGATATCATGTCCGCCCTCGTCGCCGCCCCCGGCCAGACAACCGTGATTGACGGCGAATCGCCGACCTATGGCGCCAAGAAGCATCTCGACTTTGAAATTCACCGCAACGAGGTCTGGCTTCGATCGCACGACGGCGCATCCGAAGGGTGCGACCTGGCTGTAGGCCTCGATGATTTTCAGGACGCCTTGGAAAAGATAACGACCGCCGCTTGAGACGCTTTCAAAGAACGGCAGCGTCCTACGTTCACCCACGCAGACGGGATGGATTTCGCCGCGTCGGTCGAGGTGACCGAGGCCGTTCATACCAAGGGGCCAAATGTGCGTCGGTGTGGCGGACGTGTGGCGGACCGGAGCAGGTTACGCAGATTGGCTTGCGCCCTCCGGCCGATGAA
>JBAXFO010000685.1:0-3309 GCA_037139885.1 Planctomycetota bacterium | reverse complement strand
AATTTTCGGGCGCTATCGTTGCAGGTAGCCCGACGCGTTAGCGAGGGTTGACGGCATCCCTCGCTGACGCGTCGGGCTTCCAGGGATGGCCTCAGAACCCGAAAATTTCGCTTGGACGACGCACTACATCCGTTCGACCGTTCGGATACCGAGCAGTTGCAGGCACTGTTGGAGAATGCGTCCGGTCAGATCGCATAACAGCAGCCGGCTTTCGCGCAAAAGAGGCGTCGGCGCCTTGAGCACGGGACAGTTTTTAAAGAAGCCGCTGTACGTTTTGGCCAAATCCCACAGGTAGGCGGTGAGCACGCTCGGTTGCAGCTCGGCCGCGGCCAGGTGGAGCGCTTCTTCGAAGCGGAGAATTTGCAAGGCGAGGGCCCGCTCGTATTCCGATTCGAGAAACACCGGCGGGGGCGTTTCGCGATACATGTCGACGTTCGCGTCGGCTTTGCGAAAAATGGCCCGACAGCGAGCGTAAGCGTATTGCATGTACGTCGCCGTGTTGCCGTTCATGGCGAGCATCTTCGGCCAGCTGAAGATGTAATCGGTCGTCCGGTTTTGCGAGAGGTCGGCGTACTTCACCGCTCCGATGCCGACCGCCTCGGCGATGGCGGCCAATTCCGTTTCGCTGAGTTCGAGCGTCTCGTCGCCCGCGGCGATGCTTTCGCGGCGGGACGCTTCATAGACATCGCGGGCGCGCTGGACCGCCTCGTCGAGCAAGCCGCCGAGTTCAGGGACATTGCCGTCGCGAGTCTTGAGCGGCCGGCGATCCTCGCCCAGCACCGAACCGAACGAAACATGTTCGAGCACGGCCTTATCGTAACCCCAGTTGCGTGCGGCCGTGAACAGGTTCTTGAAGTGCAACGCCTGGCGCGCGTCGACGACGTAAAGGATCTCGTCGGTCCGCCAATGTTCCATGCGATAGCGAATGGTGGCGAGGTCGGTCGTTGTATACGTAAAAGCCCCATCGCGTTTACGAATGAGCGCGGGCGAGTCTTTCTCGCCGAAGAAGATGGCGACGGCCCCCTCGCTTTCGCGGGCGATGCCGCACGCGAGCAAATGGCTGACGACGCCCGGCAACATGGGGTTGTAAAAACTCTCGCCATGCGTGTGATCGAAAGCGACATCGAGCCGGCGGTAGATCCGTTCGATTTCTTCCATGCACGCCGGCATGAAGAGGGTCCACAGGCGATAATTTTCGGGATCGCCCGCGTGCAGCTTGGCGGTCTCCTGACGCGCCGCCTCGGCGATGCTGTCGTTGGCGGTCTCGTCCTCTTCGCCCGCTTTCATTTGCTGGCGAACGAGGACATAAAGGCGCGCGAGCTCGCGCACGGGGTCTTTGTCGAACGCCGCCTGATCGAGGAAATGGCGATAGCCGTAAAGGAGAATGCCGAACTGCGTCCCCCAGTCGCCCAGGTGATTGTCGGCGATGACGCTGTGCCCGAGAAAGCGCAAGAGCCGCGTGAGGGCGTCGCCAATGATGGTGCTGCGCAGATGGCCGACGTGCATCGGCTTGGCGACATTGGGCCCGCTAAAATCGATGGCGATGGTTTTCGGCTTGGCGACCTTGGCGACGCCCAGACGTGCGTCGCGCGCCGTCTGCTGCACCATCGACGCCAACCACGCCGACTTGAAGCGCACGTTAATGAACCCCGGCCCAGCGATCTCCGGCGGCTCCAGCGGGCCGTTTTTGGGAAGGCGATCGACGACCTCTTGCGCAATCTCACGCGGATTTTTGTTGAGAACCTTCTTGAGCGACATCGCGAAGTTCGCTTGATAGTCGCCGAGTTTGGGATCCTGCGTCGCGCGGATCAGGCCGAGGGCGGCTTCGGGATCGGGAACCAAGCCCTCGAGAGCGCTGCGGAATTCGTGCTGGACGATTTGCAAGAGATGCATGCGAGATCCTAAGAAAAACGAAAACGCGCCCCGATTGGACGCGTTTCCATGAACCACCAAAAAAGCCCTACGAAGCGACAAGCCCCCCGAGCCCGCTGTTGTCGCAGGCTGAGAAGCTTGCAAGCCGCAAGACTTCCTATTTCCATTCCACCTTGACCGCGTCGGCCCAAAGATCGTCCAGGGCATAATATTCGCGAGCTTCCGCGTCGAATACATGAATCATGACGTCGCCGAAATCTTCGACGATCCAACGGCTGCCCTGATAACCCTGCATCGACTGCCGCTTATCGCCGACCGCACGCATGGCCGCTTCGATCTCGTCCGAAATCGCGTGCATCTGCCGTCGGCTCGTACCGGTGGCGATGACGAAGAAATCGTACAGCGGCGTTAGACGTCGCAAATCGAGAACGACAATGTTCTGCGCTTTATTGTCTTCGGCGGTGCGGGCACAAAGCATGGCCCGTTCTTCCGAAGTCGGGAGTGAGGTGGTGGGTTGATTTTCGAGGAGTGTGGTGGTTTCCAAAGGACCTCCTGGACAAAGGGAATGCGAGACAATCGAATCCAAAAGTACCTTGGCAGGGACACCGCCAACCCGCCCAGGGTTCGCAATGTCGCGGGCCTCTCTCTTCTACATTCTACATCGACTTTCCGCAAGCGGACGCCAAGAATCTCGCGTGAAATCGAAATGAGAGCTTGGCGGAGAACGCGTCCGACTTTTGGGGAAACCTGAGCAGCCCGGCGTCGGCCCCTTTCGCCACGCTCTCAGGCCAACACTCGTCTGGCGTCAAATCGCCGCTCCGCTTAAACTTCTTCGACGTTCCCCGCCGCTCACGGCGGGATGCCGGCATCCCGCCGTCATACTTCAACGATCAGGGAGGATCGATTGTGAAACAATTCACATGTCTGGCCGGGGCCGTTCTCGGCGCGGCCATTTTGATTGGGTTCGTCACCAAACCCTCCCCCGCTCCGGAGCCAGCCGTCGTTGTCGATCGCCCCCCGGCATCCCGGCCCTCCGCGCCCATCGCCGCGCCGAAGCCGATGACATTCGCCGATGAGCCGATTTTGGTTTTGGCCGACATCGAAGTCGCCCCGCTTCCCGAACCGTCGAATCGTAGTGCAATCAGCGTGCCCATTTCCAACGCTCCTCTTCTTGTGTCCGATTCCGGGAAGACATCGACGGGACCGCGACCTGAATCCATCCGCGAGGGGCGCCCCTGGATGCCGTACGCATCCGAAGACGCAGAACTCTCCGCCACGCGCAAGCTCGAATGGACCAAGATCGCGATCCGCGAAGCCGCCGCTCGGCCCCGCGACGATGTCTTTGAAGAAACCCAAGAACCGCCGCTGATAAGTGACGGCCAAGACGAGCAATCTCGCTGAAATGATGGGCAGGAAAACGGTTTCAAGACGCGCCGC
>JBAXFO010000684.1:0-3314 GCA_037139885.1 Planctomycetota bacterium | reverse complement strand
GTCACTCTCGCCTTGCCGGAGGGGACGACGCCCGCCGCGTTCATTCGCGACACGCTCGACAATGGCCCCGCCGATCCGCGTCTCGCCTTCGTCGGCATCACGAACGTCACCGCATCGGCGGGATTATCCAGCAGCATTCCACTCACCGTGGCCGGCATCGGCGCGAACACCACGCTCACCGCCGGCAGCAACGGCACGCTCGTCAACTTCGGCCTCGGCAATATCACCAACAGCAACACCGACAACGCCGCATCTGAAACGCTCACGATTACCTATCAAGCGGTCGTCCTCGATGTGCCGGCAAACACCACCGGGCAGGCGCTCAACAACTCGGCCCTGTTCTCCGCCCAGTTCACGAATCCCGCCGGCGGGCCGACGACCGGCTACAGTGGCTCGATCGTATCGGCGGCGAACGTCACCGTCATTCAGCCCGCCGTCACCATCGCCAAACTCGTTGATGTCAACCCCGGCGGCGTGCCCAATTTCGTCGCGTCTGACACTGGCGACGCCGGCGATCCGCTGCGCTACCAGATCACGCTGACCAATCCCGCGAGTTCGACGGTCGCCTACGATCTGACCGTCGCGGACACGTTGCCAGCCTTCATCACCGGAGCGTCGATCTTCAGCGTGACCGCCACCGGCTTCACTACGGCGCCAACGGCGGGCGACTTTCAGATCGTTGGCGGAGTTCTGTCGATCGATCCCGCCGGTCCGCTGGGCGGCAACATCGACATGCCGGTCAATTCGACAATCGTCATCGTTTTGGCGGGTACCCTATCCCCGGCCGTCACCATTGCCCAGACCATCGGCAACACGGCGAGCACGACGTGGACATCGCTCGACGGCACGGTCACCGATCGCGCTGGAGCGAATGCCGTCGACGACAACGAACGCACCTATTCCGCGACGACCCCAGCGCCCGCGAACATCGTCGTCCCGGCCGCGACGCTCGTCAAGTCGGTCGTGTCCACGTCCGAAGCGAGCACCGCGGGCAACAACGTCACGGTCGGCGAAGTCGTCCGCTTCCAACTCCGGGCGCAGATCCCCGAAGGGACAGCCCTCAACACGATCCTCGTCGATAACCTGCCGAACGGCTTCACGTTTCTCGATGACGGCACCGCCACCGTCACCTTGACCGCAAACAACGGTTTCGATTCGACAAACCCCGCCGGAGCCACGCTCGTTATCGGTCTGGGCACGGGCCTGACGGGCACCATCGCGCTCGGCGACGCCAACATCGGCTCGACCAATTCGCTGACCGCGGACCCCGATACCTACAACTCGGGCACCGACATCTTCTTCAAGCTCGGCAACCTGGTGAACACCGACAGCGACGCCGACGCGGAATTCGTCACCATCCAGTTCAACGCCATCGTCAACAACGACCCGGCCCGCAGCAACAACAATAACACCGGCGGCGGTAACGACGCCGGCGACACGAACAACAACAGCTTCACGCTGACCGCCACCAGCGTGCCGTCGCAAACTTCCGGCAACGTCACGATAACTGTTGTGGAACCTCGCCTCATCAACTTCGCGAAAACTGTCAACCCGTTATCGGGCGATGCCGGCGACACGTTCAATTACTCGCTAACTTTTGCCGCCGGCAACGCCGCGACCGATTCGAATGCGTACGACGTCCGCATCAGCGACGCTCTGCCCGCTACGGTCACGCTGAACACGGCTAGCGTCCAGGTCTTCCGCAATGGTACGCTGCTGACCGCCGGCGTCGATTACACGAACGCCACGGCCGGCAATAATGTCGATTTCACCGTCAACGTCGTCAACAAGAACGACGCCATCGAGATTCGCTACTCGGTCGTGTCGCTCATCACGAACGCCCCCGGCACATTGGTGACGAATACCTATACGGCCACCTATACGAGCTTGCCCGGCACGAACGGCACCGGCAACGCCGCCCCCGGCGCTCCGGGAACGTTCCTCGGCGAACGCACCGGCGCCGGCGGCGTCAACGACTACACCGGCACGGCCAGTTCGACCTTCATTCTCGATCAACAGGTTCTCTCCAAGAGCATCACCGCCACGTCGGAATCGTTCACGCCCGAGACTGATCCCAACAGACCGACCGCGATCGGCGAGGTGGTCACCTATCGGCTGGTGACGACCGTGCCCGAATCGACCATTCTCAATTCGCAGATCGTCGATGCACTGCCCGTCGGCATGACGTACGTCACGGGTTCCGCGCGCATCGTTTTCGTCGCAGATACTCCCGCGAACTTTACGCTCGATCCGGCGTTCGGCGGGGCCACGGTCGGCGGCGACGATACGACCATCGCTAGCATCACGCCGACGTTCGTCATTCCGAACGGCAACGTCTCCGCCCCGGCCGGCTCCGGCGGCGCGCTCACGTTCTCGCTCGGCAACATCGTGAATCAGGAGAGCGACGCCGACCGCGAATACGTCGTCATCGAGTTTCAGGCTCTCGTCGATAATTCGTTCGCCGGCAGCAACAACGCCGGCGACATCCGCACGAACACTTACGGCGTCCGCATCAACGGCGTCAACCCCGGCACCGTGTCGAACGCGGTCACCACGCGCGTCGTCGAGCCGTCGATCACCGATTCGCGAAGACCGCGAACGTCACCAGCGGCGACGCCGGCGACGCGGTCCGCTACACCGTGCAGTTCTCCAACACCGCCGGCGTCAATTCCGCTCCGGCGTTCGATGTGATCGTCGCCGACACATTGCCCGCCAGCATGACGCTGACGGCAGGCAGCATCACGGTCTTCCGCAACGGCGCGCTCCAAGCGGCAGGCTTCGTGATCGACAGCAGCATTCCCAATCGCGTCTTCGTCACATTGGATCAGGTCAATCCGGGCGATGTCATCCGCGTCGAGTATGACGCGACCGTTGCCAATACCGTCAACCCCGGTCTGGCGATCACGAACACGGCCATCGTCACCTACACGAGCTTGCCCGGAACGAACGGCACGTCCGCGCCCGGCGTTCCCGGTTCCGACACAGGCGAACGCACGGGCAATGGGACGAGTCTCAATACCTACACGGATTCCGACACCGAAACGTTCAACGTCAACACGACGTTCCAGCTCACCAAGACGGCGATTGCGGGGCCGTACACAATCGGCCAGACGGTGCCGTACACGTTGACGCTTCGAATGGTCGAGGGGGTCACGAACAACGTGCGGATCGTCGATACGCTGCCGCCGGGCTTCCGCTTCGAAGCGGGAAGTCTCTCGTTCACCAACGCGGCCGGTCTGACGACGACGCTGCAAACGGTCAGTCAAGCGGGGCAGGTGGTCACGTTTGACTTCGGCACGGTCACGAATCTGCCG
>JBAXFO010000683.1:0-3316 GCA_037139885.1 Planctomycetota bacterium | reverse complement strand
AGCTATATCAATGTCGAAGGCGACTATCTCATCGGCGGCGCGGACCCCATTTTCGATCCCAAGAGCATGCCGCCGGCAAGCCCGCCCCCCGGCGCCGGCGACGACGACCCGGCGCCGACGACGTCGAAATCGCTCACGAAAGTCATGAACGCGCTGAAAGCGTTCAGCGACAATATGTCGGCCAGCCGGCGCCTCGTCGTCATGAATCGGCATACGGGCAAAGTCCTCTGGGAAACCTCCGCCGACTTCACCTACCGCCACAACGGCACTGTCGTCGGCGGCGGCCGGCTCTTCACGATCGATCGCATGGGCATTGACGAAGCGACGCGCATTAAGGGCCCCGTTGAAACTCCTTATAGCGTGGTCGCCTTCGATCTCGCCACCGGCAAGAAACAATGGGAAGTCGAAGACCACGTCTTCGGCACCTGGCTCAGCTATTCCGCCAAATACGACATCCTTGTCGAGGCCGGCCGGTTAGCCAGCGACACTCTGCGAGACGAACCCCGCGGCGTTTGCGCGCTCGACGCCCGCACCGGCAAACAGCTCTGGTACGAAAAAACCTATGGCGGCCCCGCCATGATCCACGGCGACGAAATCCTGCTCGATTCCGGAGCTTGCGATCTGCGCACCGGCGCTCTCAAAATGCGCAAGGATCCCATCACCGGGGAAGACTCGCCCTGGAAGTGGATTCGCACCTATGGCTGCAACACCCCCGCCGCCTCGGAAAATCTGCTCACATTCCGCTCCGGCGCGGCCGGCTATTTCGATCTGTGCAACGACGGCGGCACCGGCAATTTCGGCGGCTTCCGCTCGAGTTGCACGAACAACCTCGTTGTCGCCGGCGGCATCCTCACCGTTCCCGAATACACCCGCACCTGCACCTGCAACTATCAAAATCAAACGTCCGTCGCCATCGTCCACATGCCCGACGCCGAAATGTGGACCTACTTCGGCACCAAAGAAGTCAAAGGCGCCGTCAAACGTCTCGGCATCAACCTTGGCGCCGCGGGCGATCGCCGCGCCGAATCGGGCACGCTCTGGCTCGAGTTCCCAAGCACCGGCGGAGTTTCCCCGTCGGTCAATGTCGGCTTCAATCCGAAAATCCCCGTCACCTATCGCCGGTTCTCCGGACTCTTCACCGGCCCCTATAACTGGGTCGGCTCGTCCGGCATCAAGGGAGCCCAGGAAATCACCGTCCCGCTCGGTCGCGGCGGGCCGGAGAAATCCCGACTGTTCACTGTCCGCCTCATCTTCGCCGAACCCGAACTCATCGAAGCCGGCAAACGCCTGGCGAACGTCGACATTCAAGGCGAACGCAAGCTCTCGAAGTTCGACATCGTCGCCGCCGCGGGGGGCGCCCGTGAAACCGTCATTCGCGAATTCCGCGGCATCCCCGTTTTCGACGTACTCACGCTCCGGCTTGGGGCGGTCGCCGATTCGTTGCCCCCCGTTCTTTCGGGCATCGAAATCGTCGAGGAGGACGGACGCTGATCATGAGGATCACGGTTCAGTACTTGGCCCAGATCCGCCGTGCCGTCGGTTGCGCCGAAGAAATCCTCGATGTGCCAGACGGCCCTCTCGCCGACCTCGTTCGCCATTTGGCGGCGAAACACCCCGACGCCGCACGACTCTTCCTTGGCCCCACCGGCGAGCCGAGTCGGTCGCTCCTCTTCTTCGTCAACGACGCCCCGTTCGACACGGCCGCGATCTTGCCCGCGAACGCCATCGTCACCATTCTCACCCCCATGGCCGGCGGCTCGGGCCTGCCCCTCACCGACGAAGAACGGGCGACTTACGAATGGCAGATGTGGGTGCCGCATTTCGGCGAAGCAGGCCAGCGCAAGCTCAAGGCGGCGACGGTTCTCGTCTCGCGCATCGGCGGCGTCGGCGGCGCGCTCGCTCAACAGCTCGCCGCGGCCGGAGTCGGCAAACTGATCCTCGCTCATGCCGGCAATGTCCGCGCCAGCGATCTCAACCGCCAAACGCTCATGTCGCACGCAGGTCTGGGCCAACCCCGGCTCGGCCAGGCGGCGCGACGCTTGCGCGAGCTGAATCCCCGCCTTGAGATTGAGGAGATCCCCGAGAACATCAGCCCCGACAACGCCCGCCGGCTCGTGGCCCAGGCCGATGTCGTCGCCTCCTGCGCCCCGCTCTTCACCGAACGCCTCGCCATGAACGCCGCCGCCGTCGCTCTGGGCAAGCCGCTCGTCGATTGCGCCATGTACGATTTCGATTTGCAAATCCTCACGGTTGTTCCCGGTGGACCGTGCTTGCAATGCCTTTACCCCGAACCTCCCGCGGCCTGGAAACGCGAGTTCCCCGTCTTCGGCGCCGTCGCAGGCACGGCCGGGTGTCTGGGAGCCATCGAGGTGATCAAGGCGCTTTCCGGCATCGGCGAACGCCTCGATCGGCAGATGCTCCTGGCCGACCTCGGTTCGATGACGTTCCGTAAACTTCCCCGCAGCCGCGCTCCGCAATGTCGCGTTTGCGGTCCATCACCGCTGCCCTGATTGATTCGAGGTCGCCGCCATGTCCATGCCGCGCCGTCTGCGCGAACTGCTCGCCGCCCCCGGCATCATCCCCACGTTCGGGGCGCACGACGCCTTCAGCGCCCGCCTTCTCGAACAAGCCGGCATCCCCATGCTCTTCCTCGGCGGCTTCGGCGTCGCCGCCAGCTCGTTCGGCTGGCCCGATGTCGGTCTGGTCACGCTCAGCGAAATGGCCGAGACGGTCCGCCGCGTCACGAACCGCCTCGCCATCCCGCTCGTGGCCGACGGCGACACCGGCCACGGCGACCTCCACAACGTCGCCCGCACCGTCCGCGATTTCGAAGCCGCCGGGGCCGCGGGCATCTTGCTCGAAGACCAGGTCTCGCCCAAACGTTGCGGCCACTTCGCCGGCAAAGACGTCGTCTCCCGCGACGAGATGTTGCGCAAACTCGAGGCCGCCTTGAACGCCCGCCGCGACCCCGATTTCGTCCTCTTCGCCCGCACCGACGCGCGCGCCATCCACGGCATCGACGACGCCATCGCCCGCGCCCAAGCGTATGCCGCCGCGGGAGCCGACGTTTGCTTCGTCGAAGCTCCGCAATCGCTCGACGAACTCGCCCGCATCCCCCGCGAGATTGCCCGCCCGCAACTCGCCAACATGCTGACCGGCGGCGCCACCCCCATCCAATCGACCGCCGACCTCGAACGTCTCGGCTACAAGATCGCCGTCTGCCCGATCGAAACCCTGCTCGCAACCGGAACCGTCATCCGCCAACTCGCCGCCGCCCTTCTCACGACCGGCCGCGTCGACGACGCGGTGGCGATGA
>JBAXFO010000682.1:0-3320 GCA_037139885.1 Planctomycetota bacterium | reverse complement strand
ATCGCCGCGAACGGTTCGGGGAAATCGATCGGAACCTGCGGGACATCGACACCGCCGGGCCGCTCGCGGAGATCATGGCGTGAGATTCGTTCTGGTGCTGGTCAGCTGCGGCCGTTGAGGCCCCAGCCATCGCTCGATGAGTTGACTGGGTAGTAGAGCCATTACGGTAGAATGGCATCACCCACCGAATGTACACCATGACTTCGTTCCCAATGAACATGCGAAACGACTCCTTCGCCCTGATCGCCGTATTTCTTTGGACCGGCGTTTCCCTTGCCGACCCTGGGGACGAATTCTTCGAAAAGAGAATTCGTCCCATTCTGATCGAGCATTGTTATTCGTGCCATTCCGCCGAATTGAAAAAGACCAAGGGATCGCTCGCCTTGGACACCCGCGATGCGCTCCGCAAGGGAGGCGCCTCTGGGCCGGCGATTGTGCCGGGCAAGCCAAAGGAAAGTCTCCTTATCACCGCGGTGCATTACACCGTTGACGAATTGAAGATGCCGCCCAAGGGCAAGTTGCCGCCGAGCACGATTGGTGATCTGGAACAGTGGATCTCCATGGGGGCGCCCGACCCGCGCGTGCAAAAAACGGCCGGGGGAGCCATGGATCGGGAGGCAGCTCAAAAACACTGGGCGTTTCAGCCGCTCGTCAAAAAGCCACTTCCGGCGGTCAAGAATACGGATTGGGGGCGGTCGCCGATCGATCGGTTGGTTCTTTCCAAACTCGAAGCGAACGGGTTGACGCCGTCTCCCGCCGCGGATGCCAGAACTTTGATCCGCCGGCTTTCGCTGGATTTGCTCGGGTTGCCTCCTTCACCGGAAGAAGTGGAAGCTTTCAGCAAGGAATTTGCGAGTGGTCAACGAAAACAGGAAGCGGTCGAACAATTGGTGGAGCGATTGTTGGCGTCGCCTCGGTATGGCGAACGCTGGGGCCGGCATTGGCTCGATATCGCCCGCTACGCGGATACCAAGGATGGCGTCCTCATGTACGGCGACGACCGCATCCGGCCCTACGCTTACACCTATCGCGACTACGTCATTCGCGCTTTTAACGAGGATGTTCCCTTTGATCGTTTCGTGCACGAGCAATTGGCAGCCGATTTGATTGTGCCCAAGGTCGACCCCTGGCGGCTCGGCGCACTGGGTTTTCTCTCGCTCGGGCGGATGTACGACAACAATATCCACGACGTGATCGACGACCGCATCGACACCACAACCCGCGGCTTTCTCGGCCTGACCGTTGCTTGCGCCCGCTGTCACGATCACAAGTACGACGCCATCTCAATGTCCGATTACTACGCCCTTTACGGCGTCTTCGCCAGCAGCGAGGCTCCGATCGAGTTGCCCTTGATCGACAAGAGTGGGGAATCCAGTGAGTTTGAAAAGTCGGCGGCCCCGAAGCGTCAGGAATTGATCAAATTCCGCGACAGTCAATACGCGATGCTCCGCGATACGGCCCTGCAGCGCGTCGCCGATTATCTCGTCAGGGTCGCCACTTCGAAGTCTGACATCACCGAAACGTCCTTCTTCTTTTTGTCGCTGGATCCGACCGATTTGCGTCCCCCGATGGTCGCTCGGTGGCGGCGATACCTGGATAATCCCGCCCGGAATCAGGATCCGGTCTTCGGCCCCTGGCCGGAATTCATGAATTTGCCCGAGGAGAATTTCGCGATGGCAGCCGAGGGGGTGAAGCAGCGTTGGCTGGCCCGACCTGACGGGCAGATCAATCCCGTCGTCCGCGAAGCTCTCGCAAATACGAAACTCGCAAAGAAAGGAGATGTCGCCCGTATGTTCGGCGCCTTGCTCAGGAGCAGCAGCGAGACTTTTAAAAAATCCCCGAACCCAGCCCTGGAACAAGTCGCGGCGGCGCTTATTTCTAATGAAAGCCCGGCTTACTTCCCAAAAAATCAAACTTGGCTGTACATGTCGCGAGGCGAAAAGGACAAATTTGGCCAAATGCAGACGGATCTCGACAAACTCGCCGTCAAATCGCCTCAGGCCCCGCCGCGAGCCATGGTTCTCAACGACTCTGAGGAGTTGGTGCAGCCGCGGATCTTCCTGCGCGGCAATCCGGCTTATCCCGGAGAATTGGTTTCGCGGCAATTCTTGAAAGCCTTGACGGGACCCGCCTCGAAACCGTTCAAACACGGGAGTGGACGGCTCGATCTGGCTCAGGCAATCGTCGCGCACCCGCTCACCGCTCGCGTCTTCGTAAACCGCATTTGGATGCATCACTTTGGCGAACCTCTTGCCGCCACTCCAAGCGACTTCGGCGCCCGTAGTCCTACGCCGATGCATTCGGATCTGCTCGATTTCCTCGCTCAACGCCTGATCGACGACGGCTGGTCGATCAAGAAGCTGCATCGCCAGATCGTCCTTTCGCACGCTTATCAACAAGCAAGCTGGGATCGCCCCGAGTGCCGGACGAAAGACCCCGAGAATCGACTCCTCTGGCAGTATCCGCGTCGTCGGCTCGATTTCGAAGCGATGCGCGACAGCCTGCTGGCGGTCTCGGGCCGACTGGATGTTACGCCAGACGGTCGACCAGTGGATATCGTCAACAACCCCTTGAACAAGCGACGAACCGTATACGGCCTGGTCGATCGCCAAACTTTGCCGGGGTTGTTTCGTTCCTTCGATTTCGCCAGCCCGGATCAATCCGTGGAACGGCGTTCGCAAACCACAGTGCCTCAGCAAGCGTTGTTCGGGATGAATAGCGACTTCATGGCCGAGCAGGCGAAATCGTTAGCTGCCCGGGTGGATGATTTGAAGGCTCCGGAGCAAAAGGTAGCGGGGTTGTATCGTTTCGTGCTGACCCGTGTTCCGGAAACGCGTGAAATCGAAGCGTGCCTGCGATTCGTGCAGCAGGCACCGGCGAACGCGAAGTTGAATGGTTGGGAGCAGTTGGCGCAAGTGTTGTTGCTGACGAATGAGTCCATGTTCGTGGATTGAATCCTTCTCTCGATGAGCAGGTTCACGGGGTGATTTCACGGCGTACTGGAGGACTTATGCGATCGTACACCCGACGACAGATGCTTTCCACCTTGGGCACCGGTTTCGGCATGCTCGCTCTCGCGGATCTGCTGCAAGCAGTCACGCCCCCCGACCCACGCAACCCGCTTGGCGCCCGGCCGGGACATTTTCCGGCCAAGGCGAAACACATCATCCATATCTATCTGAACGGCGGCCCGTCGCAGGTCGATACGTTTGATCCGAAGCCATTGTTGAATCAGTATGCGGGCAGGACGTTGCCGGCGGGAAACTTGGCGACGGAACGGCACACCGGGGCGGCGTTGCCCTCGCCGTTTCGGTTTCGCC
>JBAXFO010000681.1:0-3325 GCA_037139885.1 Planctomycetota bacterium | reverse complement strand
GGTTTGCGAGTCTGTTGGGCCAGAAATCGCTTGAGACGATGGCGAGATTTGATGACAATTCCGATGGGAAAGGGCAGAGTCCGCTCAGCTGCGCTCCCTTTCGCCTTGCGTTTATCAAATCGATCACACGGAGGTGACCTACATCGTCAGGGGTCATCATGGCTGCCCGTTCATTGTGGAAGGGTTTCCTCCGCATCAATCTCGTTTCGGTTCCCGTCAAGGCGTATTCGGCCACCTCCAGCGGCGGCAACGATGTTCGCCTCAATCAACTTCATGCCGAATGCAATAGCCGTATCAAGTACAAAAAGACGTGTCCCATTCACGGCGAGATTCCCAACGACGAGATCGTTTCGGGATACGAATACTCGAAAGATCAGTACGTCATCATCAATAGCGACGACGTCGAGAAGCTGCGCACCGAAGACGAGAAGGCGATCCGCGTCGATAGCTTCGTGCCGCTCGACATGATCGACGCTCTCTATCTCAGCGGCAAAAGCTACTACCTCGTGCCCGATGGGCCGATCGGGCAGAAGGCGTATCAGGTCGTTTATCAGGGGCTCGTTGAAACGGGGCGTGCGGCCATCGGGCATGTCGTCATGCATGGGAAAGATCAGTATGTCGCGCTGCGGCCGGTCGAGAGCCTTTTGACGATGGAGACGCTCAATTACGCCGAGCAAGTGACAGCGCCCTCCGCGTTCGAAGGCGAGATCGTGAAGGCGGCGATCGTTCCGGAAGAATTGCAACTGATCAAAGCTCTGATCAAAGCTTCATCGAAGACGAAGCTCGACGTATCCAACTTCAAGGATCATTACGCCGAGAAGCTTACGCAACTCATCGAAGCGAAAGTCGCCGGCAAGGAGATCGTTGCGCCCCCGGCTGAGGAGCCGGCGCAAGTGATCAACCTGATGGAAGCGTTGCAGCGTAGTATCGAGCTGACGCAAAAGAAGGCGGGCGTTCCCGTCGAAGACGCGGGCATCGAAAAGCCGGCACGCAAGATGGCTCCCAGCAAAGGGGCGAAGCCGGCCGCAGCGCCGCGAAAGAAGAAATCGTCGTAGTTGGGAGCGCCTCGTCCCCAGGGCGTGCCTAATCTTCGACCTTGATCTCGCCAATGACGGGGCGGTAGAAACCGCTGGATGGCGTGGCGTAGACTGGGAATGGACGGCTGAGTTGAATCGCGTCATGCAGCGGTTCGACTTTCCATGCCGCGCCGGTTTGCTGGATCGCGCTCGGAGCGTTCATGGGCGTCCAATTGCTGGCGGGAACTAGCGCCGTCTTCTTCGAATGGGACGTCGGATGGAAGACCGGGGATTCCGCCGGCGGAAGATTGGGCCGAAGGGCCGCTCCGGGGAGCAAACGCACTTTTATATCCTTGTCCGTTTCAAACGCACGGCCATCGGGGAGCGTGAACCGCGCGACGATGCGAATGGTCTCCACGCGCGGCGGCGTCTTCCACGGCAATTCCACCATGTAGCCGATGCTGAGCAGGCCCTGTTTCCAGGTCCGGCAAAGCGGATCGGGGTCGATGTCCCATGTGCTCAGTAAGCACTTTTCGCCTTGCGGATTGATTTCGATGACGGCGATTTGCAGGCTGCCGGGGGCTTTAATGGTGTGATCGCTGGCGTCACGCGGTTCGATCCAGACTTGGAGGGCTTCGTCGCCGGGCACGCGGTCGTTGTCGACGCCCGCAGTGCCTCGGCCGATCACGATGCGGCGAACGCCGAACAAGGCGGCTTGCTCGGGAGTGAGGTTGCCTCCGGCGCGGAGGGCTTCATTTTCGCGGCGCAGGTCCTGGTTGACCGCGTCGGTGCGCATCATCTCTTCCATGGCCTCGCGATATTGAACGTCGCGGGCGCGAAGTTCATTCTCGACGAGATCATTGCGCCGACAGCCGGCCAAAGCCAGCGTCGCGAAAAGAACGAACCAGATTGGGAATCCATTCCGCATAGTGAGTTCATCAATCGCGACTCTCCGCAGCGGAGAGCGTCGTCATCACGTTGTCGGTTCGATTTTCGCCGGAACGGCGGGCATCCGTTCGAGAACATGGTCGACAAGTCCATATCGCACCGCTTCCGGGGCAGACATGAAGTTGTCGCGGTCGGTGTCCTTCTCGATCGCTTCCAGCGTTTGGCCGGTGTGTTTGAGAAGGATCTCGTTGAGCATCGTCTTGAGGCGCTGAAACTCTTTCAGCCGAATCAAGATTTCCGTCGTCGTGCCTTCCATGCCGGCGAGGGGCTGATGGATCATGATGCGGGAATGAGGCAGCGAGAAACGCTTGCCCTTCGCGCCCGCGGTCAAGAGCACGGCGCCCATGCTGGCGGCCTGGCCGATGCAATACGTCGCCACGTCGCAGCTCACGAACTGCATGGTGTCGTAAATGCTGAGGCCCGCCGTCACGCTCCCCCCGGGCGAATTGATGTACAGGTGGATGTCCGCCTTGGGGTCGTCGAACTGCAAGAACAACAGCTGAGCCACGATCAGGTTCGCGCTATCGTCATCAACGGGGCCTTGCAAAAAGACGATCCGGTCTTTGAGCAGCCGACTGAAAATATCGAATGCACGTTCTTCCCGGCCGGACTTCTCGATCACGTATGGAACAAGAGGCATGAAAACTCTCCAGGCAGTCCCGGCCGTTCTCTGAATAGATCGGCTCGCGGGAACAGGGGGCATCAATGATTTGGAATTTTCGCTACAAGCGTCAAGGTTTTACCGGATTAACGAACGACTCAAGCCTTAAGAAGCATCGGCCCTGAACGACGGCGCAGTCTGGGTTGAATCAAGACTTCGCAGCCATCCTTCGCCAGCTTCGCGGGCTTACTTCGCTTCCACGGGCGCCTTGGTGATGACTTCATCGACGAGGCCGAATTCCTTCGATTCCTTGGCGTCGAAATAGCGATCGCGTTCGACTTCCTTCTCGACGCGCTCGACAGGCTGGCCGGTGTGCATGGCCAGGATTTCGTTGAGGCGATGGCGTTCCTTGGCCATTTCCTTCGCCTGGATTTCGATGTCGGTGATTTGGCCGCCGACCTGGCCCCAGGGTTGATGGATCATGACTTTGGAATTGGGCAGAGCGTAACGCTTGCCGCGCGTGCCGGCGGCGAGGATGACGGCCGCGCCCGAGGCGGCGATGCCCATGCAATACGTGGCGATCGGGCAATCCATGAACTGCATGGTGTCGTAGATGGCGAGGGTCGCCGTCACCGAACCGCCGGGGCAGTTGATGTAGAAGTGGATTTCCTGATTCTTGTTTTCATACTGGAGGAACAAGAGCTTCTGAATGGTGATGTTCGCCAGATAATCGGTGATCGCCGACTGGCCGCCGGTCTCG
>JBAXFO010000680.1:0-3328 GCA_037139885.1 Planctomycetota bacterium | reverse complement strand
AAACTTAAGGGTTTATCCCGCCGGGACAAGCCCGGCGGCTCGCCTCAACCGAAAAGAGAGAATGGGACATGAACGCGCAACGCTCGTGCGGGAACGGTTCGTGGTGGGTCTGGGCGCCCGGCCTGCTCGTGAGCTTGCTCGCGGCTGGCTGTTCGCGGCCGCCGGTGACGCAGACCGAAGTGGTTCGGCCTGTCAAGACCATGGTCGTGGCGGCCGGGGGGCAGACGAACACGCGCTCGTTCCCGGGCAAAGTCGAAGCGTCGCGCAAGGTCGAGTTGGCGTTTGAGGTGCCCGGGTTGTTGGTCGAACTCCCTATTAAAGAAGGACAGAAGGTCGCCCAGGGAGACGTGATCGCGCAACTCCGCCAGGACGAATTCAAGGCCCGGCTCGAAGTTTTGAAAGCCCAGCTCGACAAGGCCCGGGCCGTGCTCGACGGGCTGTTGGCGGGCGATCGGCCCGAGCAGCGGTTGCGGTTGGAGTCGGGCGTACGGGCCGCCGAGGCGAAGCTTTCCAACGCTCGGTTGGAATTCGAGCGAGCGCAACGGCTCATGCCGAAGAACGCCATCGCCCGCGTCGATTATGAACGGCTCCGCACTAATCTTCAAGTCGCCGGGGAAGAGCATCAAGCGTCAATTCAGCTTTTGGAAAAAGGGACGACGGCCCGGGCCGAGGACATTGCCGCGCAGCAAGCCGAGGTTCGCGGGCTGGAGGCGCGCGTCGTCGAAGCGAATATCCAACTTCGCGATAGCACGCTGCGGGCGCCGTTCGATGGCGTGATCGCCAAGCGGTTCGTGCAGCAGGATCAGAACATCAAGTCGAGCGAGCCGGTGGTGAAGTTTCAGGATGTCGATGAAGTCGAAGTCGTCGTCGATGTGCCGGAATCGATCATGGCGGCGGACTTGCGAGCGGCCGACATCGTGCAGATCGTGGCGGAGTTCGCGGGGGCGCCGGGGGTCGAGTTTCCGGTGCAGATTCGCGAGATCGCCCAGCGGGCCGATCCGGTGACGCAGACGTTCGCGGTGCGTGCGGTGATGAAGTCGCCGCCGAACTTGAAGCTCTTGCCCGGCATGACGGCCACGGCCACGCTCAAATATCGCCGGGCCGCCATTCTGGGCGACCGCATCCTGGCTCCCATCTCCGCGATCTTCAAAGACAGCAAAGGCGAGCAGATCGTTTGGGTGATGGGCAAGGAAGGGACCGTGTCGCGTCGGGCGGTGAAGCTCGGGGCGGCGACGGCGGGACAGATCGAGATCCTCGACGGGCTTCAGCCGGGCGACCGCATCGCCGTGGCGGGCGTGACGTTTCTGCGCGACGGCATGAAGGTTCGCGACCTGGGCGACGCTCTCGGCGGTTGAGTCGACTTCTCCGATCCCCTTCAACGGAAAGACGAGCCATGAATCTCGGCGAACAATCAGTCCGCAACGATCGGGTCGCCTATGTCGCGATGGCGCTGATTCTGTTGGGCGGAGCCATGGCCTACCAAAATCTGGGCCGGCTCGAAGATCCCGAATTCACCATCAAAGAAGCGCTCATCATCACCCCGTATCCCGGGGCGAGTCCGGAGGAGGTCGCCAAGGAAGTGACCAACCCGATCGAGACGGCCTGCCAACAGCTCGGCCAACTCGACCGCGTCGATTCGCTCTCGACCCGCGGCCGCTCCATCGTTTCCGCCATGATCCGCGACCGCTACCACAAAGACGCGATCCCGCAAGTTTGGGATGAACTGCGCCGCAAGATCGGCGACGCCCAGGCGAAACTGCCCCCCTCGGTTCGCGGCTCCTCGATCGTCATCGACGATTTCGGCGATGTCTACGGCATTTTCCTGGCGATCAGCGGCGACGGCTATACGCAATCCGAGCTGCGCCGCTATGCGGAGTTCCTTCGCCGGGAAATGCTGTTGGCTCCCAATGTCAAGAAAGTCGAACTCTTCAGCGAACAACAAGAGGTCGTCTTTCTCGAAATCTCCCGCCGCCGACTCGCTCAGCTCGGCATCAGCGAGGATCAAATCTACAAGCTGCTGCAAGCGCGCAACATCGCTGCGGACGGCGGCCGAGTCCGCGTCGGGGAAGAACACATCGCCATCGATCCGCAAGGGGCGTTCGCCTCGGCGGAGGAGATGCTCGATCTGGTCATCGGCTCGGACAAGACGGGCCGGCAGCTTTTGCTCAAGGATGTGGCCACGGTCGACCGCGGTTTGCAAGATCCGCCGCGACGGCTGCTGCGTTACGACGGCAAGCCTGCGATCGGCCTGGGCATCTCGACGATCCAGGGGGGCAACGTCGTCACCATGGGGACGGCGGTGCGGCGCAAGCTCGAAGAGCTCAAACCGAAACAGCCGATCGGCGTCGAAATCGGCGAGATCAACTTTCAACCCGAAGCGGTCACGGTCGCCGTCAACGACTTCATGTTCAACCTCGGCAAAGCGGTCACGGTGGTCTTTGTGGTGCTCTTCTTCGCGATGGGGCGCAAAACGGGGATCATCATCGGCCTGGTGCTGCTGATGACGATCATGGCGACGTTCTTCGCGATGTATTTGAAGGGCGATCTTTTGATGGAGCGGATTTCGCTCGGGGCGCTCATCATCGCCCTGTGCATGCTCACCGACAACGCCATCATCATCACCGAGGGGGTGAAAGTCGGCAGCGAGGCGGGCGAGGACAAGATGAGGGTGGTTCGCGATGTCGTCGCCCAAAATCAGGGGCCGCTCTTCGGCGCCACGGCGATCGGCATCATCGCCTTCGCCGCCATCGGCCTTTCGGAAGACCGCACGGGCGAGTATTGCAACTCGCTCTTCTGGGTGATCCTCATCTCGCTCAGCTTGAGCTGGGTGGCGGCCATCACCATCACGCCCTTGATGGGCTACATCGCCTTCACCCCGAACGCGAACGCGACGGGCGTCAAGAGCGATCCCTATGGCGGCTGGTTCTTCACGAAGTATCGAAATCTCCTGGCGCTGACTCTGCGCCACCGCTGGCTGGTCGTGATTCTCTCCCTCGTGGCGTTCGTGTTGTCGCTGTATGGATTTACGAAGATCGATCAGAGCTTCTTCCCGCCGGCGACGCGGCCGCAATTCATGGTCGATGTCTTCCTCCCCTCCGGCACGCATATCCGCGAGACCGAAGCGTTCGCCGACAACGTCGAGCAGTTCCTCAAAGTCCAACCGGGCACGAAGCACGTCACGTCGTTCATCGGCGGCGGCGGCATGCGCTTCTTGCTCGTCTACTCGCCGGAACTGGAGAATCGCGCCTACGTACAATTTTTGGTCGACGTCGACGAGAGCAAGCTCGACGATGTTCTCGGGGCGACGCAAAAGCGGCTCGACGAGCAG
>JBAXFO010000679.1:0-3331 GCA_037139885.1 Planctomycetota bacterium | reverse complement strand
GTTCCCCTTGGCGCAACAGACGAGGATCGGCCCGCAAACGCCCAAACGAACCGCCAACTCGGCCACGCCGCGGCCCGCGGGTTCCATCAAGACGCGCGTCGGCAGACCGTTCGCCTCCGCCCGGGCATCGATCTCGCGAACATCGGCACGCGACAGAAACTCGGCCATGGGCATCATTTCCCGGAACGAAACGCCTTGACGATGTCGACATACTGCCGCGCCAAATCGCGAATGCGGTCGAAGTTCTTCGCCTTGATCGCTTCGGGCTCGACGAGTTGACTCCCCACTCCCAGGCAGCACGCCCCGGCCTGGAGAAATGTCGTCGCGGTTTTCAGATCGACGCCCCCCGTCGGCATCACGCGAATCTGCGGCAACGGCCCCTTCAGCGCTTTGAAGAACGCCGGCCCGACCACATCGGCGGGGAAGACCTTCACGATATCGGCCCCGGCTTCCCAGGCCGCCAGGATCTCCGTCGGCGTGAACGCTCCGGGCATCACCACCTTGTCGTAACGCCGGCACATGCGAATGACATCGAGATTGAGCGTCGGGGCCACGATGTACTCGGCTCCCGCCAGAATGGCGGCGCGAGCTGTTTCCGAATCCAAGATCGTACCGGCCCCAAGCAACACGCGGTCGCCGAGAACTTGCCGGGCTTGCCGGACGACATCGAGCGCTCCGGGCACAGTCATGGTCACTTCAGCGACCGTGACGCCGCCGTCGGCGAGAGCTTTGATCACTTCGACGAGTTGTTGACTGTCGTGCGAGCGCACGACCGCCACGATGCCGCAGTTGAGAATTCGAGAGAGATCCGCTTCGCGCATGATTCATTTCCGCCAGAATTTCCAGTCGAAGAACCGAGTTATTGTCCCTACCCCCGCTTGTTCGGCAAGGCTGCGCCGAAAAAGCCCACCGATTCACTTGGCGGCCATGCGAATGCCCGCGTCGAGACGGAGCACGCAGCCGTTGAGCATGCGGTTTTCGACGATGTGCTGCACGAGAGCCGCAAACTCGCCGGGATCGCCGAGGCGCTGCGGAAACGGCGACTGGGCAGCGAGCGAATCTTGCACCGCTTGCGGCAGGCTGGTCATCATCGGCGTCGCAAAGATGCCCGGCGCGATGCTGACGACGCGAATGCCCTTGCCGGCAAGTTCGCGTGCCGCAGGCAACGTCAGGCTCGCGACGCCCCCTTTGGAAGCCGCATAGGCCGCCTGCCCGATTTGCCCTTCGAAGGCCGCCACCGAAGCGGTCATGATGATGACGCCCCGTTGTCCATCGATGCCGGGAGAGTTCTTTTCCATGGCAGCGGACGCGAGGCGGAGCACGTTGAACGCGCCGATCAAGTTGATCGTGATGACGCGCGTAAACGTCGCCAGATCATGCGCGCCGTTGCGGCCGAGAATCTTTTCGCCATGCACGACGCCCGCGCAATGCACGGCCACATCCACGCCGCCGAACGCTTCCAGGCCCGCACGGACGCTCGCTTCCTCGGTGACGTCGACATGCGCGAAGCGGGCTCGATCGCCGAGTTCGGCCGCTAGGGCCAGGCCCTTGGCGTCGTTGATGTCGGCGATGATCGCGCGGTCGCCGTTGGCGATGAAACGGCGCACGCACGCTTCACCAAGGCCCGACGAGCCGCCGGTGACGAATGCGCGGATCGGAGAGTTCGCCATCGGCGGCATCCTTTCGCGGAACGAATCACTTCGTGGGGTCGCTTGCCCGACCTCTTACTTGGCCGGATCGCCCTTGAAGCGAAACGGCACGCCCCGTTCCGGGTTATACATCGTGTCGGTCAGATCGCGAACCAGGTCGAGCGATAAAGGTTCTGGGTCTTGTTGTGCGGAAGCCGACATGGGGCTGAGAGTCGCCCCGAGAACGATTGCGAGAAACGCAAGACGCATGGGACAACCTCGAAAAGCAGAGGAGAAGTCGTCGTTACCATTTCATGAGGGCGGTGCCCCAGGCGAGCCCCGCGCCGAAGCCGGAGAGGACAATATGGTCGCCGCGCTTGATGCGGCCTTCGAGCACGGCTTCATCGAGCGCCAGCGGCACCGAGCCGGCGGAGGTGTTGCCGTATTTTTCGAGATTGTTGAAGACGCGACTGCGGTTGATCTTGAGGACATCGATGGCGGCGTTGATGATGCGGATGTTCGCCTGATGGGGAATGTAGAGGCTGATGTCTTCGGGCTTCATGTGCGCGAAGTTGAGCACGTCTTGAATCGTGTCGCACAAAATCGCCACGGCCCAGCGGAACACCGCCCGGCCATCCATGTGCATGAAGTGCAGGCCCTTGTCGAGATACTCGGCCGACGGCGGCATGCGGCTGCCCCCCGCGGGCCGGCTGAGCAGGTCGCCGCCGGAGCCATCGGCGCCGAGGCTATAGGCGATGATGCCTTGATCGGGCGAACCCTTGCTGATGAGCACAGCCCCGGCGCCGTCGCCGAAGAGGGGGAAGGTCTTGATGTCGTTCGGATTGGTGACGCGGGAATTGCAGTCGCCGCCGATCACCAGCGCCAGATCGCTCGCTCCCGAGGCGACGTAGGCGTACCCGGTGATGAGCGAATACATAAATCCGGCGCACGCGGCCTGCAAATCGACGGCAGGGCAGCTGAGCTTGAGCTGGTCTTGCACCAGGCAGGCGGTCGAAGGGAACGACATATCGGGCGTGAAAGTGCCGAGCAGGACGAGATCGATATCGCTCGTTTTAACGCCGGCGCGGTCGATGCAGCGGCGGGCGGCTTCAAAGCACAAATCGCTGGTGGCTTGATGGGGCAGCGCGTGCCGGCGTTCGACGATGCCGGTGCGTTTGATGATCCAGTCCGAATCGAAGCCCAGGCGTTCGTGGAGTTGGTCGTTCGTCAGGACGGTCTCAGGGACGTAGCTGCCCGTCGCCAGGACTTGCACTCCCATGATGCGGCGGCACCGCGGGCGGACGGACGGGGCTCGTTCTTCGCTCATGCCAGTTTCCGGAGAGACGGCGCAACCTCTAAGACTCCAGGAATCGGATTCCTTGAGGTGAAGTATACGCATCGACCGAAAGGCCGGCTATTCAGACTTCTTCTTCGAGGGAAAGTGCACGGTTTCAACTTGCTCGATCACATCTTCATCCACCATGGTGACATCGTTGTCGGGCGGGTCGGTTTGCTTCATCGCTTCGAGGAGAGCCTCTTGCTCGGGAAGCCGAACCTGAATGACCAGCGGGCCGATTTGAATGGTGTCGCCATGCACGATATCGCGCTCGCCGATGAGGCGATGGCCGTTCACCAGCGTGCCGTTCGTGCTCCCAAGATCTTTGAGCAGAATGCGTTCGGTCGCGACGGTGATCATGCAATGC
>JBAXFO010000678.1:0-3339 GCA_037139885.1 Planctomycetota bacterium | reverse complement strand
GGTTTATCCCGCCGGGACAAGCCCGGCGGCTCACGCTGAAAATTGAGTCTGGTTGACGCACTAGGCTCAATGACCCAGGTGCCGTAGCGCCACTCGGGGCGATGAGACGGAACTCCGTTGTGGTCCGTTGTCGCATCAAGCCGCCTGGATTTCTCGTGGCGGTTTTGCCGTCGCGCCTGCCCTTCCCGTCGTCGGCGTCGTCTCTCGATCGTGAACCTTATTAGCGTTCCCGATATTTTTTTTCTCGTGATAGGGATCGGCGCTTGGATTGCTCGGATCGTTCCGACGGATCGTTCTGTGATGAGTTTCCCGTGCCCGCGCTGTTCGAAGGCGTTTTTCCGGGGCGACTCCTTCACGAACGGGTTCGCTCGGCGGCGTATGCGTTGTAAGCTTCGGAAGTGGGCGCTCTACGTGACAACGTGATGGCGGGCGGCTCGCACGGATTTCGGTCGTCGGACCGACCGACACTTCATGGAGGCGTTGCGTGATCTGGGTTTGGCTTGCCATCGCGCTGGGGACGCCGCTCGTTCTCCTTCTGATCGCCTTGTCTGTCATCCACATCCTCATCCTGTGGAAGTATCTCGACGTCATTGCCCGCATCGTTCAGGAAAAACCGCTCTTCATCATCCCCTTCGGCAAGCCGACTCCGGACGCCGAGGATCTCAGCATCCCCTCCAAAGACGGCGTCGTGCTCAAGGCGTGCTACTTCAAAACGAAGAAGCCGCGCAAGGGAGTCGTCTTCTTCGGGCTCGAGTTCGGCTCAAAACGCTGGTCGTGCCTGGCGTATTGCGAATTCTTGCTCGATGCCGGTTACGACATCTTCGCCTGCGAGACCCGCGGCCAGGGGGAGACGCCGACGTTCGAAGGCTACGAACCTCTCCAGTGGATCACCGACCACGAAGTCCACGACTACGCCGCGGCGATCAATTATTTGAAAGCCCGCCCCGACGCCCATCCCAACGGCGCCGGCCTGTTCGGGCTCAGCAAGGGGGGCGGCGTCGGGCTGTTCGTCGCGGCGTCCGATCCGTTCCTGCGCTGCTTCGTCACCGACGGCATCTTCGGCACGCTCACGACCATGGTCCCCTACATGGCCCAGTGGGTCATGATCTATACCAAGTATCGTTTCTTCGCACGCTACTTGCCGAAGTGGTATCTCCGCCATCTCGCCAAAAGGACGATGCGCCGCATCGAGGCCGAACGCAAGGTCCACTATCCGTCGCTGGTCCGCGTGCTGCGCCGTCTGGCGCCTCGGCCCTTGCTCATGATTCACGGCGGCGGCGATAACTATATCAAGCCCGACATGGCTCGCACCCTCTTTGAACACGCCGGCGAACCGAAAGAACTCTGGATCGTCGACAAGGCCAAGCACAACCAGGCCTTCCACCTGGCCAACGAAGAATACAAACGCCGGGTTCTGGCGTTCTTCGATCGACATCTCGCCGCAACCGACGGCGCCGCCGCTTCTCTGCCGAGCGGAACGTCCGGCGTCTAAGGGAACTCGCTCATGCTTCAATGGCTTATCAGGAACGTCTTCGGCAAAGTGGCCGCCATGTCGGTGCGCCGCCGCTTGACCGCCTTCGAGGAGGCGACCTGCCATCCGCGCGAGGTGCAAGACGCCCTCCTACGCCGCATCCTCGCCCACCACGAAGGGACCGACTTCGGCAAGAAACACTCGTTTAGCGGCATCAAAACGCTCGAAGACTATCGCCGCCACATGCCGATAACAACCTACGAATATATCGAGCCCTACATCCAGCGCGTCACCAAGGGGGACATCAACGCCCTGCTCGGCGACTCGAAGGTTCACATGTTCGCCCTGACCAGCGGCACGACCGCGAGCCGTAAGTACATTCCCGTGACGTCGCAATATCTCGCCGACTATCGCCGCGGCTGGAATCTCTGGGGCCTGAAAGTCTTCCGCGACCATCGCGAAGTCCGCTTTCGCCCGATCGTCCAGCTTTCCGGCGACTGGCAGGAACTGAGCACGCCCGCGGGCATTCCCTGCGGCGCCGTCACGGGCCTCACCGCCCACATGCAGATGAAGATCATCCGCTGGCTGTACTGCGTCCCCGGCTGCGTCGGTTTGGTGAAAGACCCGGCCGCGAAATATTACCTGGCGTTGAGGCTGAGCGTGCCGCGTAAAGTCGGCATGGTGATCGCCGCCAACCCGAGCACGCTCGTCAATTTGGCGCGCCTGGGCGATCAAGAAAAAGAGACGCTCATCCGCGACATCCGCGACGGCACGCTCAATCCCCGCTTCGATGTCGCCCCGGAGATTCGCGCCGCCCTGCAGCGCCGGCTCACGAAAAAATATCCCGAGCGGGCCAAAGAGCTCGAAGACATCGTCCAGCGCACCGGCACGCTTTATCCGAAAGATTACTGGCCCAGCGACTGCATCCTGGGCAACTGGATGGGCGGAAGCATGGGGGCGTACCTCCGGCAGTATCCGACCTATTTCGGCGACACCCCCGTACGCGACGTCGGCCTCATCGCCAGCGAAGGCCGAATGACGATCCCGATGAGCGACGGCACCCCCTCGGGCACTCTCGACGTCACCAGCCATTTCTTCGAGTTCATTCCCGAAGACGAGATCAAGAGCGCCCAGCCGACCGTACTCGCCGCCCACGAAATCGTGCCCGGGAAAAATTACTACATCCTGCTCACGACCTCGTACGGCCTCTATCGTTACAACATCTACGACGTGGTCCGCTGCACCGGCTTTCACAACAAGACGCCGCTCGTCGAGTTCCTCAGCAAGGGCTCGCTGTTCTCGAATTTGACGGGCGAAAAAGTTTCGGAATACCACGTTTCCGGCGCCGTCTCCGATGTCTTACGGCAACTCAACATCAGCCTGCATACGTACAGCCTCGCCCCCTGCTGGGACGATCGCCTCCCGTACTACGGCCTGTTCATCGAACGCGGCGATCTCAAAGATCGAGCCGCCGGCCAAAAACTCGCGCAGCATTTGGAACGCCGTCTTTGCGAAGTGAACGAAGAATACGCCTCGAAACGCCAAAGCGCCCGCCTGGGCCCGATCCGCCTCCAGATTCTCACGCCCGGCGCCTGGGCGGAATGGGACCGCAAACGCCTGGCCCGCACCGGCGGCTCGCTCGAGCAATACAAACACCCCTCGCTCATTCCCGACCCCAAGCTCCGCGAATCGCTGCCCATCGAAGAAGAGATCGCTCCGTAATCCGGCTTGGCGGACCGCGCGGAAACGCGGACGCGTGCATTCGGTTGCCCGATCGCACACGTCCGCGTTTCATTGCCGGAAAGCCAGCGGGTCTAAATAAGTGAGCTCGACTCGGCTGAGGTAGCCCGACGCGTGAGCGAGGGTAA
>JBAXFO010000677.1:0-3342 GCA_037139885.1 Planctomycetota bacterium | reverse complement strand
TCATACTCGCGAAATATGGCCTCGTCGCTCTTGGTGATTCCAATTGCCAAAGTCTGCGGGAGTTTTTGAGCCTTCGATATTCCATTCACTTCCCGAATCTGATGGGCGATGGCCGCCAAATGATCGCCCGCGGCCGACGCTAGAGGTCCTGCCGTCGGAGCACTCGCATGTGCGGGAACTTCCACAAGGAAAATCATCGCCCGGGCATGGGCAAGATACCTCAAATAACGGATTTTCTCGAGATTCGCGAAAAGCTCTCCCGGTGGATCGTAAAAGACCACATTGCAAAAGGACGAGGCTTTGCGGCCGTCGCAGAGGAGGCGAGCAATCACCGGATCGAATTGCCCCTGAATGAAGTCCACGACCTGGGTCGCTTCCGGAACCGTCCGCTCGATGAGAACGGTAGCGCATAACTTTTGATAGGCGCGATAACTCGAATCGGTTTCGAACATTGCGACGGCAAACGGCGCCGGCTTCCGCGTCGCGATTTCGCTCAACTGATACAGCAGGCTCCACAGATATGCGGTCTTGCCCGCGCCTCGGTCGCCGGTAATGGCGACGATATTCTGATTTGTTCGGCCCACATAATAAGGCAAATCCCGTCGACAATGCGGACACACGCGAAAACCGGTAAAACGGTCGTCGTGCGGGCAGACCGCGTCCCAGGAGCGGCGCCCGCCCGTGCCTGGACCGCTCGCAGGGAAGATGAACGGCGGACTATGTTCCAGGCATTTGAAGTGTGCTCGACTGTGAGTGAAGCGAGCAAAACAGCCGTAACAAATGATTGCAGTCATGGCGAGTCCCGGTTGCGTTGCGGCGGCATCATAGAGCCTTACGGAGACGAGTCGATACCCTCGCAGCGGAGTCGTCGAACTCGATCTCTCGCTTGCATTCATCGAATGCCTTACAAACAGCGGAGCCGTTCTTTTGACAGCGTTGAGCAAACGGCGTCAGGAACCCGGGCGTGAACAATCGGTCGGCGCGATCCGCGATTTGTTCGGACTCTCGACCATCGGCGGTCAAGTAGCCAAGAATCGCGAATGCCACGCGGCGCGGCTGCCAGTTTGCCGGTGCATTTGCGGTAGCAGGAGTTCCGAGATTCCAATAAATGCCGGCCAGGCCGCGCATGTCGTCGGGGTAAAGTGCCGCAGCGAGTCGGGCTCTTCGCAGGATTCGATCTCGTGATGCCGTTGGCGCGGAGCCATCCTCTGGTAGTTTCCCCAAAACCGACGCGATCTCGTCCACGGCTTGCGGCGGCGGGGGGGATTTGCGAATGCCCAGCCACGACGTGTTGGCTTTGGCGGGAGGCGAGTCGCTCCAAAAGAAATCCGACAAATCGGGATGGCCACGCAATGCCGCCAGTTCGCCGAGTGCCGAGGGATCGGCCCCTTCGACAAAGACGGAATCGGCGGCGGCCACGAAGAAATGCGCAAGTTGCCTCGCAGTCCGCGAGAGCGCGACAGGACGAAAAAGACTGACCCAGACAGCGTCCGGTTCTGGAAAGAGATGTGCAATTCCCTGACCCAGGTTGAAGACTATCGGAAAAGACTGCCGGAACTGCGTCGGTTGCAAGTCAACGAGGCATTCGCAGATCGACATCCAGTTCAAGCGGAGCACATCGTAGTCGACCTTATCCGCCACGGCCGCCAAAGGCCGACACAGGCGCAGCACTTTGTTGGCTCGGTCGGAATCGGCGGCAACGGCTCGATGCATTCGCTGGGGCTCACCGCGGATTTGTGCGACGATTTTCGTCAGTTCATTCACGACGGCTTGCTGGGCAGCTTCTTCGATGATTGCTGGCGTCGCATGTTCCAGCAACTGACTCAGATGTGCGCAGACATCCGCGCTGTTGGCGACAATCCGTTGCACGATTGCAGGTCCGACTTGTCGGAGATAGTTGCGGCCTTCCATTGCCGTGAGCAGTCGATGCCAAGGGGACAAAGGACTGAACCACTTTTCGATCGCCTTTTCGATTGTCGCGGAATCGCTGAAAACGCCGATCATCTGTTTGGCCACGTGCTCCCATACAGTCGGGCTTAACCGCGATCTCGCAAACGCGTGAAAGCTGTCTGCGTCGGTGTCGCTGGATTCGACAAGTTCAGGCGATCTGCTGATGACATCGGCCAAAACGACAGCTTCCATCTGCCCAGCGGACGGCGGCGGAAGCGAGATCGTGCGCAGGAGATAGCATCGATACCAAAGCACTTCGGCTCGATCTGCCGTGTGCACCGGGTCGCGCAAACCGAAGAGAAAGCGAGGCTTCGCTTCGTGAGGAATGTCGAATCGTCGGCGTTTTTCGAAAAAAGACTGGATCACGATTTGGAACGCGAGCCTGCGAGCCTCCCAGTTCGGGAGCCAATCGATGAATAGGCGTAAGGGCTCACTGACCGGACTTTCCCGAAGTACTTCGCCGTCGCTTGCGTCAGAACTTTCTTCGATGACGTGATCGCGGTCGAATGAGAGAGCAAAGGCCAAGAGTTCGCACAAATGCGTTTGCAGAATCGCGAGAGCCGGCGATCCCGATTCGCACTCCGCTCGGAGGAATCGCAACAGCGCGCAGTGCGTCGAACTCAGATCGTTCAACTCCCGTGCGTTGCGTCGGCCAGGCGGCTGCCGAAGCGAGGCGAGGAGAACCTCGCTTCCTTCCTTTTCATAACTGTTCCAGACAGAGTTCTTCGACGTCGCGTCGGGGGAATTGTGGCTGGCGCTGAGACATTTGCGGACGCCTCGCATGAAAAAGCAGTCGGGAAGCTTTGGATCTTGCGACCACCATGTCGCAATGAGCGTTGAGTCGAATCCCGACGCCAGTTCTGTCGCAAGTTTGCTATTATTCTGAGCGGCATTTTGCCATGCTTCAAACGAACGCAATAGGAGAGGCTTATGATTTCGAGTCAAATCCGCCAACAAGCCTTGAGTGAGTTGTCCCTGCTCGAACAAACTGAGAATGATTTGACCGCATAAGTCGAGGCCATTATCGCCATCCGCATCGATGCACCATTGCAATCTCGACTCGAGATCGTCCGCGCCGCTCATTCTGGCTGCGACGAAGACTGAAACAGCAAAGGGATCTGCGAACGATCGCAGGATCGACCGCCGACGATGGTCCAAATGGCAAAGAGTTGAACGGAAGATCTCAGCCGTCCGCTGCGCGAAGCTTAGGCATTGGTTATTCTCGCTCTCACGGCATGCCTGTTGAAGGCAATCCCAAAGCGAGGCCCAATATTTGGCGATTTTCGGAAATTCCGGTCCGCCCTGCCCGCGCAGGCTGGTGGCGAGGAATTTCTCCAAGGCGACCACGAACTGTTCGGAGGCGTCTGCGCAAATTCCGGCGAACGCTGGGTC